>JAPYWO010000272.1 GCA_028276305.1 Candidatus Thermokryptus sp. | reverse complement strand
AAATTTAGAATTGTATTTTGGTATTCAATTGTTTTCATTTTGGCTTTTATATTAATTGAAGTTGGGATTTATTTTTATCTTGATCGCTCGCTTCATCGCGAAATTGATGTAGCATTGAATAGGGAAGCAGTTGAGTTCGCAGAAAAGGTTATGATCAGATCAGGTGGGATTTTTATCTCAGATTCAGTTGAGTTTAACGAACCAGAGCATTTTTATTTAAATGATGCATCGGTCTTTTTCAGGGTATTTGATAAAAACTTAAATCTCGTTGCAATTTCAGAAAACTTAAAGAGGGCGAATTTTGTAATTCCAAATCCTGATAGAGCGGATGTTGAAGGCGTGAGGGAGATTGAAATTGAAGGCAAAAGGTTGCGGATTTTTTATCTTCCGATAAGAAATGAAAATGGTTTGTTTGGTATTATTGAGATGTCAAAGTTTGAGGGGTCGGTTCAGACGGCGATGGGGCTTTTGAGAACCTCTCTTGTTTTAGCTCTGTTGCTTGCAATCATAATCGTATCTTATGGGGGTGGTGCGATAGTTTCAAGGTTCATAAGTCCGCTTGAACAAATAATTGACAAAGCTGATAAAATAAATGCCGAAAATCTTACAGAGAGAATAAGTGTCAAACAAAATAACCCGCCAGATGAAATAATTAAACTTGTTAATTCACTTAACAAATTGCTTGAGAGATTGGAAAGGTCATTCAAACAAATCGCGCAGTTCACATACGATGTTTCGCATGAGCTTTTAACTCCATTGACCGTGATGAAAGATGAAATTGAGATTTCTTTGATGAAGAGAAGAAAGGTGAAGGATTACATTCAGACATTAAATGTTGTTTATAAGCAAGTCAATAGGTCAATTGACATAATAAAGTCAATGCTTTATCTTGCGAAGGCAGAAGCTGGCGTAATAAGTGTTAATCTGCGCGAGGTGAATATACCAGAATTAATTCGTGAAGTTATTTTGACATTGAATCATAAAGCAAAAAGGAAGAACATCAAGGTCAAATTCAATTGTGATTCCGTTTTAATATCAAAAACGGATGAAAACATACTTTTTGATGCCTTGAGAAATATCCTTGACAATGCGATAGAATATACTGAGAAAGGCGGAAGTGTTGAGATAAAGTGTGAAAAGGTAGAGGAATGGTTGAAAATCTCTATAAGTGACACTGGCATTGGCATCGGTGCGGATGATCTACCTTATATCTTTGATAGATTTTATCGCGGACGCCATGCGCTTGAACTTAATCCTACAGGCACCGGGCTTGGTCTTGCCCTCACTAAATCAATGATAGACCTACTCAAAGGAAAGATCAGTGTTTCAAGTGAGATTGGCAAAGGAACTACATTCGTAGTTCAAATCCCGGCATAATCATTTTATCGGTTCAACGATTTTTTGCTTTGATAATTCAGCCCTTAATTTGAAAAAGTATTTGAATGTCAAAACGATAACCCCTGATGCGAGCGAAAGCAAAAGGATGTCGGTTATCGTAAGTGTTAAATTCCTTGATTCAATATATCTTTTGAGCAGAATTGAAAGCGAAGCCATAGTCGTTATGATCATAAACCCAGCTGGGATAGCAGCAAAATAAGCTTTGATTGACTTTTGCGCAAACCAAGCTGTGACAGCAACGAGTGTAAGTGCAGCGAGAAGTTGATTTGCGGAGCCGAATATAGGCCAAATTTTTTGATATCCGTTTGTGAATGATAAAATCGCAGTTAAAATTATTCCAAGGAGGGCGTTAAACATCCTTGATTCAAGGAACGCCGGTTTCTTTACAAAGAGGACATTCCAAAGTTCTTCAAAGAAATATCTCATCAATCTGAACAAAGTGTCAATTGTTGTGATAAGGAATCCTTCAAGCATAAGAATTCCAAATATAGTTCCAAAGTATATTGGTATCCCAAGTCCGTTGTTAAGTGTTTTACCAACGCTGACGGCAAAGGCAAGCGGAGCGTTACCTTGTTTTAAATGACCGTTTTCAACTGGCCAAACAAGCTCTTTATAATGTTCAAAGTCAACAGCTGAAAGCATGACCAAAAGAACTGAAATTCCTAAAAGCGATTCAAGGAGCATCGCTCCATATCCGATCAAATGGGCATATTTTTCGTTTGAAAGTTGCTTTGATGTTGTCCCTGTTGCTATAAGAGAATGTGCACCAGATACAGCTCCGCAAGCAATCGTAACAAAAAGAAATGGCCAAATAGGTCCGAGGGCTTCCATTGAAAGTGAATTTATATTAAAAGCTGGGGCTTGGATTTTAATCCCTGCAAAACCGCTTCCAATTAACCCAAGGACCATCATTGCTAATCCAATATAAAGAAAATGAACATTCGTAAAATCACGGGGTTGTAAAATTATCCAGACAGGAATCCAAGACGCAATAAATGAATAAACTAAAATTATAACCATCCAGATTTGAGGGTTTAACGATACTGGGAATTCTAATCCGATCATAACTGAAATTAACACTATGGAAAGTGCGATTAAACTTGCGATGTATGTCTTGATGTGCTTTTTATAGAGAAGATAACCAACAAGCGGTGCAAATATAGTTATGATTATTACCGATGTTGAAGCTATCCCTCCGATTTTGCCGTAAATTTCACCTTTCACAATTGTAGTTTTCAAAAGCGTTTGGTCGGGGGGAAGCCCAAGCTTTGAGATCGGATAAGTTGAGGTCAAAGCGATCGCGGTAAGTTGTAGGAAAGCAGCGTTTACGAGCATTATCAGTAAAATCGCAAATGATAAGAAAAGTGCAAATCCAGTATTCCCAAGCGTTTTCTTTGCTATGTGAGCGATTGAGCGACCGTTTTCTCTAACACTTACAAAAAGAGCTGAGAAATCGTGAACCGCACCTACGAAAATAACCCCAAGCATCAACCATAACCAAGCAGGGACGAATCCATAAATTAATGCAAGAATCGGTCCGATTATTGGACCAGCAGCAGCTATTGAAGCATAATGATGTCCCAAAAGTATGATCGGTTTCGTTGGCACATAATCAACCCCGTCGTTTATCCTAACAGCTGGGGTAGGTAAATTTGGATTTATGCCGGATTTGCGTGCCACATATTTGCCCCAAGTGAAAAATCCAACTGTAAGACCCGCGATTGAAAGAAGCATCGCAACCGCTATGTTCATTTAAACACCTCCGAGTTTGTTTTATTGGAATGCATTTACAATATGGTTTATGTTAAACTTTCCATCTTTAAATGTTATTCCA
>JAPYWO010000271.1 GCA_028276305.1 Candidatus Thermokryptus sp. | reverse complement strand
TGAAACATTTAAAAAAATGCTATTTGAAAAATTTAACCAAGTTGAGATAATGCACGCACCAGGTTGTGGACTATTTCTTGAAGAGGTAAAATACAAAGAACTACCTTAACTCGGAAAGGACTCTTTTCAACTCCTCAAAATGCGATTGGTCTCTGACATTATATTTCCAATTTATGTAAGCAATCTTGCCCGACTTATCAATGACGAAAACAGTTCGCTTATTAAAACCCGAATTTTCATCGTAAGAGTTATAGAGTTTTGCAACTTCGTGTTTGTGATCGCTTAATAGTTTAAATGGCAAGTTAAGATGCTTTGCCCATTCACGATGAGAAAAGACATAATCACCGCTTATACCGAGGACTTCAGCGTCAAGTTTTGAGAGATCGGCGAAATTATCCCGAAAGGTGCACATTTGCGTTGTACATCCACCGCTCCAATCGGCTGGGTAAAATGCAAGGATTATGTTTCTTTTCCCTATCAAGTCCGAAAGACGAACGCCTTCAAAAACAATCGTATCTTTTGTCGCATATGGAAGTTTAAAATCGGGGGTTTTATCACCAACTTTTAAAGTTTGCGCACTTAAACCACCGAAGAAAAGAAGAGATAAAAACAAAACATAAATTTTCTTCGTCATTTTAACCTCCGCTTGTTTGTTTTTCAAATTCATTTCTTACTTTGTTAAGCCATTTCTCAAGTGTTTCATACTTATGAGCCCCAACAATTCCCCATCTTTTATTTGCAACAAGCGTTGGAACTCCATTTATACCGTAATGCCTTGCAAGTTCAATGTCATAGGTAAGATTTTGAAAAACCTCCTCAGAATTAAAATCCTTCTCCCATTGTTCAACATCAAGCCCAACATCTTCGGCACATTTTTTCAAAACATTGAAATCACCGATATTCAAACACTCAACTAAATGCGCTCTTTGGATTCTATCAAACATCTTCCAATGCGCTTCCTGTCCTCCCTGTAATTCAGCTGCTTTGCAGGACAAAAGCCCGGGGATTGAATAAGGGTAATCAAACTCCCTCTGCTCCATAAGGTCGGCATTTATCCTGTGTTCATCATCGTTTTCGTTAGCCATTCGCCAATGATTTAAAATCTCTCGCTTACCGTTTTCCTTTGAGCCGAAAATTTGAACTATCGCATCAGGATTTGGTGCAAGTGCAAATGAACGATGAATTATCTCAACATCTGGATTTTCCTGCACTAAACGACGAACCCTCGGTGAAATTGCAAAGCACCAGGCGCACAGGACATCGTGAAAAAATTCAATTTGAATTTTCATTTTTCACCTCCATTAATTTTTTAAAAATTTAATCGCTGTCATACTCACTCCATAAGCCCAACCGCCGTAATATAAAATTTCCCCTCTCGTACCTTCACCTGCAACACCAAGCGTCAAAAATAGAGTCAAAAGCCCGCCTTCCGGCATCGCACTGTAAAAAATTTCCTTTCCAGGCAAACGCAAAACTTCGTCATATTTACCCGTTCTGATTAGTTCAAGCAAATGTCTATCAAATTTTTCACCCGGCGGATAAACAAGTTCTGTTTTCATCCCCCATCTTACCATATCAAGGCGATGTGTCGTTGAACCAGTCCCGATGAATAAAACTTTTCTCCCAAAACTTTCCGCAAACTCCCTGATAAATTTCCCCCATCTGAAATGTGCCTCGGGCAATTGCCCAGCAGAAGTTGAAATTGGAACAACTGGTATATCTCGCTCCGGAAACATAAAGTAAAGCGGAACCCAAGCCCCATGGTCAAGCCCCCAATTAAGCGTCGCCTCAACATGGAACTTACGCTTTTTGCTTTCTTCAACAAGTTTGAGCGCAAAATCAAGGTCATTCTCAACCTCATACTTGAACTGATAAAGTTCATCCGGAAAACCGTAATAATCCTGAATGCACGGTGGCTTTGGCGAAACCTGAACATAAAAATCTTCATGTGAAATCCAATGCGGTGATGAGACCATGATCAAATCTATACCTTTGCCTTTGTATTCACGACCGAGTTTTTTGAGAAGTTCAACATATTCGCCATCTTCTACGAGTAATGTCGGCGACCCATGAGAGACGAAAATCGCTTCAACCATTTTAAAACGCCTAATTGATTTTGACACGAAAAATCTTGATTAATTTAAACAAAAAAATTAACTTTCAAGAAAAAGCACACGCAAATGAAACGGGTTTTACTTTTCTTCACAGCGATTCTTTTCATTTCCTGCTCATCATCAAAATTAACAATCACGCAAGGTGAAGTAGTTTCAAAAATTCAAAGAGTTGCAAAAAAGTACGGGGTTGGTCGTCTTGGGTTAAGCGCCAAAAACTTTGTAACAGGTGAGACGATACAGATAAACGCCGATTCCCTCTTCCCAACAGCAAGCGTCATTAAAGTTCCAATCCTCGTTGAACTCTTCTATAAATTTGATGAAGGGAAACTAAAGAAAGACACATTGGTATATCTTGACGATTCCCTCAAGTACGGTGGTTCAGGTGTATTACAGTACTTCTATGATGGGGCGAAACTAAAATTAATTGATGTTGCCGTCTTAATGATAATTTTAAGCGATAACACAGCAACAAACCTCGTTCTTGATTGTTTTGCTGATGAACACGACGCAAAGCTTGAAGCGGTAAATTCAAGGATGAAATCACTTGGGCTTGAAAACACGAAAATTTTAAACAAGTTGATGTCCTTCAAGACAAAAAAGAACACACCAGAAGCTTTAAAATTTGGCGTCGGCTATACCACTCCAAACGACATGGTAAAACTTCTTGAAATGCTCGCAAACGGTAAAATCGTAAACCCGTCAGCTTCTGCGGAGATAATCAACATAATGAAAAACAACCAAGATTATGAAATGATGAAAAGATACCTTCCTGAAAAAGTTGTCGTGGCGAATAAAACCGGCTCAATTGATAAAATGAAAGCTGACATCGGGATTGTCTATTCACAATGCACAACATATGCAGTTGCGATTTTCTGCGACCAGTTATCTGAGGTATCATACGCAGTTGACAATAAAGGTCACCTTGCAATAGCTGAAATCTCAAAAATCATTTTTGACTATTTCACGAAAGGTAAATGCGATTAAAAAATAAATTTAAAAGAGCGATGAAACAACCCCCACCAAAACTCAATGAGTTTTCCGATTTTGTATGTGATTACTCAGTTAAAGCAAGAGCGATCGCTTCAATATCAATCGCTGTAACTTTCATCGTTCTTGATA
>JAPYWO010000270.1 GCA_028276305.1 Candidatus Thermokryptus sp. | reverse complement strand
GGGCGACTTGCTGGTTTGAGAGACCCATATCTTATGGCGAGGAAACGTGATTTTGAAGCGAAGTTTAAAAATTCCGTACTTGGAAATCCCGAATTGAAAGCAAAGTATGGAAACCTCTGGGATGAAATAGCCAAGTATCAGGTTGAAAAGGCAAAATTGTTCTATGAGCTTCAAGCGTATAATTTCGCAGGGACTGGGAGAAGCGTTTATTTCAGGATTGCTAATGACCTTGTTGAGTACGCGGAGCAAATGAAACTTCCCGAGGAAAAGAGAGCGGAAAATTACAGGGGTGAAAGGTTAAAGGCGACAAAAGCGAGAATTTATCCGTCCGAGATTGAGCCAGAACTTGAGAAGATGACGCTTGCTTATCAATTAAGTTTTATGAAGTCGGTTTTCGCTGATAAAAATTCCGCGTTTAATGAGCTTTTGCGAGGGAGGTCACTTGAAGAAGCGGTTAATTATTTGCTTTCAACCACGATTTTGACGGATAAAGAAAAGGTTATGAAGCTTGTTGAGGGTGACCCGAATGCGATTTTGAATTCAAATGACCCGTTCATTTTATTCGTCGTTAAGACAAGAGCAAGGGCGAATGAAGTGCGCGAAAAATATAATCAAATCACAGCGAAGGAATCAGCAAAGCTTCAACTTCTTGGAAGGGCGATTTTTGATGTCTATGGCACATCAATACCACCGGATGCGACATTTACTTTGAGGATTGCTGATGGCGTCGTCAAAAGTTATGAATATAACGGGACAATTGCGCCACCTATAACGACATTTTACGGACTTTTTGATAGGCATTATTCATTTAAAGATACAGAGAGAAGGGACTGGGATTTGCCCGAGAGATGGAAGAATTTGCCAGCGACATTTGACCTCAGCACTCCGCTTAATTTTGTCGCTACAAATGATATAATCGGAGGAAATTCCGGAAGCCCCGTCGTTAACAAGAATCTTGAAGTTGTCGGCTTGATCTTTGACGGAAATATTGAAAGCTTACCCGGTGATTTCATTTATGTTGACGAAAAGAACAGAGCTGTTGCAGTTCATGTTAAAGGTATAGTTGAAGCTTTAAGGCATGTTTACAACGCTGATCGGATAGTTGATGAGATTGAAGCTGGGCGAATTGTGAAATGAAAATTAGCTTGGGGCTCGGCGCTCTGTTTATGTTGAGCGTTTGAGCCCCTCTTAATTTAAAAAAGAAAAAGAAGGAATGCTTTTGAAGAAAAAAATCCCCATTCACACGCAGATAATCATCGCTCTTATATTCGGAGCTATATTCGGTGTGATTTTTAGCGTTGATGCGCATAAGTTGAAGGTGACAACGAAAAGCTCAAAGGGAGAAGAGAAAGCGATTGTTGAGAGATGGGAAAAAGCGGAATTTATTTTATCCGAGGTTAAAAGAGAATTTTCAAGCGACGATCAGGCAAAAATAATTAAGTTTTTCCGCGACCTTTCACCTTCTGACAAGGCGAAGGTTGTTTTGATTTTTTACAAGAGGATGGATTCGGGGGATTTTAAAGAGACGCAGGTTATAAAATTTGAAAATATCGTTGAGATACAAAAAGTCAAGACGATTGCGACGGAGATAAAACCGATAGGGACAATTTTTGTTCGTTTGTTAAGTTTTCTTGCTATTCCGCTTGTGATAGCATCTTTAGTCGTGGGGGCAGCGAGTTTGGGAGATATAAGAAAGGTTGGTAGAATAGGTGGGAAAACGATTGTTTATTATATAGTCACTACATCGCTTGCTATAACGATAGGGCTTATTTGTGCTAATTTTATTCAGCCAGGGAATAAAATTTCACCAAATACAAGGGATAGAATCGCTTCTGAATATCAGGCGGATATAAGTGAAAAGATACAGCAAGAGCTCGGTGTTGATGTCGTTGATTTTTTGGTGAACATCGTCCCGACTAACCCGATAAATGCGATGGCAAACGGGAACATGCTTCAAATCGTTTTCTTTGCGGTTATATTTGGCATAACTTTGACGATGGTTGATAAAAATAAATCCGATGTTGTCATCAGGTTTCTTGATGGCGTCAGCGATACAATGATAAAGATGGTTGACCTTGTTATGAAGATTGCGCCTTACGGTGTTTTTGCTTTAATTTCCGCAACGGTTGCTGATTTTGGCTTCGGCATTCTTTCTACATTGCTTTGGTATATAGTTACAGTTTTAATTGGCTTAGCGATACATTTATTTGGCGTTTATTCGCTTTCAGTTAGATTTCTCGGTGGGATGAATCCATTGAGATTTTTCAAAGGTATGAGAGAGGCGCAAATAATTGCTTTCAGCACGAGCTCAAGCGCAGCGACTTTGCCGATAAATTTTGAATGCACTGAAAGAAATCTCGGAGTTCCGAAGCAGATAACAAGTTTTGTTTTACCACTTGGAGCTACAATAAACATGGATGGAACAGCACTATATCAAGGAGTAGCATCCGTTTTCATTGCTCAAGTTTATGGCTTTAATCTTGACATAACGCAACAACTTACAATTGTTCTCACCGCTACGCTCGCTTCAATTGGAACTGCCCCGGTTCCCGGAGTTGGTTTAATTATGCTCGTTATGATTTTGAAGGCGATCCATATCCCCGCTGAAGGGATTGCTTTAATCCTCGGTGTGGATAGAATTCTTGATATGTGCCGAACCGTTGTGAATATAACTGGCGATGCTAGCGCAGCTGTTTTCGTGGCAAGGAGCGAAGGTCTGATGAAAAACTCTTCTTCAAGTTAAGCGATGAAAATGAAGTTTTCTGTTTTAGTTTTAATCCTTTTATTTTATATTGAATCGCCCGTTTTCCGTTACAATGTCGCTCATACAGGAAACTATACGGGCGAAAAACTGCCGAAACTTGAAAAAATAAGATGGCGCTTTAAAACTGGCGGAACAATATATTCTTCACCAGCTGTGGTGAATAACACCGTTTATTTTGGTTCAAACGATGGCTTTTTCTATGCCCTTGATTTCAAAACTGGAAAACTTAAATGGAAATTTAAAACGAACAACACGATTGAAACATCACCGGCATATTTTGACGGTAAAATTTATTTCGGTTCAAACGATCATTATTTTTATTCGCTTGATGCCAAAACTGGGAAAGTTGTTTGGAAGTTCAAAGTTGAGGGTTGGCTTATGAGCTCTCCAATAGTAGTGGATGGCATTGTTTATTTTGGTTCTGGTGAAGGAGTTCTCTATGCGCTTGACGCAAGAAGTGGGACAATAGTTTGGAA
>JAPYWO010000269.1 GCA_028276305.1 Candidatus Thermokryptus sp. | reverse complement strand
CCATTTTCAACAAGGATGTTACCTTTGATTTTCCCGTAAACGGTTAAGTCACCATCTTGCACCAGGACATCACCTTCAATGTAATCGTTAACGCCTATCTCCGTTTCGCCTTTAAATCTAAAAGATGGGAAAAGGAAGGGTGAATAAATTTTTCCCTTTTTTGCCTGTTCAATTAACTCTTGACTTGTCTTTTGAATTTCAATCGCTGACTTTTGTATCCTTTCAATTTCCTCTTTGAATTTCTCCTCATCCATAAACTCTTTTTGTTTCTTCAGAAGCTCAAGTTGTGTCTTGACCTTTTCAAGTTGTCTTTGTATTTCTTTCTGGCGCAGGTTGAGTTCATAGTTTTGTACTGCTTCATCTGTTGAATAGAATTTTTCAACTTTCTTTAGAATCTCGTCAATTAGGTCTTCAATTTTTCTTTTCTCCTCTTCTTGTGCAAATAAAACTTGCGAAAGGATTAAGAATGCGATGAAAATTTTCCTCATGGCTAACCGCTCCGAGTTTTGTTTTGCTGATTGAATATACGAAAAAGTTTAGATTAAAGTTGCGTATCATCCGCCTTCGTGATTAAATTATGAAAAAAGTTTGGAGCTGGATTTGAGAATTTTTGTAAGGGTTAAACCTGGGGCTAAAGTTGACAAGGTTGAGAAAGTTGATGAGACACACTATAATGTCTGGGTTAAATCTCCCGCAAAGGAGGGGAAAGCAAATGAGAGTGTGATTGAGCTTTTAGCGGATTTTTTCAACCTTCCAAAATCAAGGATAAAAATCATCTCGGGACATTCCTCAAGGAACAAGGTTTTTGAACTTGAATAAAAAATGGATGAGTTTATCCTTTTCTTGACTTAATTGGGGGCGATGACTAAATTTGTAGTGGATAAACAAATCTGAAAATTTGATTTGCTCAGCAAGACCTGTAAATACGCCATTCAGGCGATGATTTTTATAGCTTCTCTTAACACAGAAGAACCTATCTTAGCAAAGCAAATCGCAGGGGCGTTGTCTATACCGAAGGAGTTTTTAAATAAGGTTATGCAAATTCTCGTAAAGGCGGGATTTCTTCATTCAATAAAAGGACCTGCAGGAGGATTTGTTCTCGCAAAAGACCCGAAGGAAATCACGATTTTTGATATAATTAAAGCAATAGATGGAACGGATTGGTTTGATACCTGCATCCTGCGTGTGGGTCCTTGTGATAGTCAAAATCCGTGCGCTCTTCACGATTATTGGGTCAAAATAAAAAATCAAATCAGGGCTCTTCTTGACCACGAGAGTTTGGCTGATTTGGTCAAAGATATGAGAAATGGGAAGAAGGTTCTTCAGTTTGCTGAGGATTTCATCCTGTTGAAGAAGATCAAAACACAAATGGGGCTCAATTGATGGGATATAATGTTTTTCTTCCGGATTTACTTCATTGGCAGAAACAAGTCAAGTGTCAGGCAGCTTGTCCGATTCATACAGATGCCGGAAGATATGTACAGTTGATAGCTGAGGGGAGATACAAAGAGGCGTATTTCGTGGCAAGGGCGCCGAATCCATTTGCTTCTGTTTGCGGAAGGGTTTGCGCAGCTCCTTGTGAAGATTTTTGTAGGAGGGGTAGCATTGATAAACCTGTTACGATACGAGCATTGAAAAGGTTTCTTACTGAGAAATACGGTGTTGAGTCGCTTTATCCAGATACACAGGATGAGCTTTTTGAGGGTGATTTTGATGTTGAGGATAACAAATTGTTTTGGCATCTGCCGACGCTAACTAAAGTTAGAAAGGCGGATGTCAGAGATAAAAAAGTTGCAATAATTGGTGCAGGTCCAGCTGGGCTCGCTTGTGCTCATGACCTTGCTTTGATAGGATATCAGGTGACAATTTTTGAGGCGTCAAGTGTGCTCGGTGGGATGATGAGGCATGGGATACCGGAGTTCAGGTTGTCAAGAAGCATAATTGAAAAGGAGATAAATAAAATTATCTGGCTTGGAGTTGAAGTGAGGACACTGACGCCTTTGACGAAAAATTTCGGGATAAAAGAACTTCGTGAGGAATTTGATGCGATATTCATCGCTGTTGGAACGCAGGAAGGAAGGGAGATGAATGTTGAGGGGGCAAATCTTGATGGGATAATCAAAGCGATTGACTTTCTGATAAATGTCAACAATGGATACAGGGTTGAACTTGGGGAGAAGGTTTTCGTCATAGGGGGTGGGTTTGTCGCTTTTGATGCTGCAAGGACAGCGCTTAGAATGGCTGTTGAAATGGAGGAAAAAGAAAAGATCGGGAATGGCTCAACATATAACATTGTGATGGATGCTGCAAGAACGGCGAGAAGAGCTGGCGTGCTTGAGATTCACATAGCGAGTTTGGAATCGTTTGATGAAATGCCAGTGTTAAGAACAGCACAGGGGAAAGAGGAATTTGAAGAAGCGGTTAAAGAGGGTATCGTGTTTCATCCACAAAGAGGCGTTAAAAGATTCATCGGAGAAAACGGTAGAGTCAAGGGGATTGAATTCATGGGGGTGAAAAGGACTTATGATGAAAATGGGAGGTTCAATCCGATTTTTGACGATAGCATAAGTGAGTATGTTGAGGCAGATACCGTTATACTCGCCATCGGGCAGAGACCGAATTTAAACTTTATAAAACCAGAAGACGGCATTGAGCTTACAGCAGCTGGAACAATAAAAGTTAACCCGGAAACGCTTGAGACGACAGCGCCAGGTGTCTTTGCCGGTGGTGATGTTGCGTTTGGTCCGAGAAATTTGATTGATGCGATCGCAAATGGGAAACAAGCTGCAATCTCAATTGACAATTATTTGAGAGGGTTGAAAACGAAGAAAGTGTTTAATCTCTCTGTTGAGAAGATTGAGAAAAGGAATTATTCAACTTATGTTGGATATGAAATCACACCGAGAAAACCGCCGGATACTGTTCCGATTGATAGGAGGACTGGGATAGTTGAGGTTGAGATGAGTTATACGGAGGAACAAGCGGTTGAGCAGGCGAAAAGATGTTTGCTTTGCCATATACAGACAATTTATGACGCTGAGAAATGTGTTCTGTGTGGTGCTTGTACTGATGTTTGCCCGGAGTATTGTTTGAAGCTTGTCCCGATTGAAGAACTTGAACTTGATGATGAAACGAAAGAAAAACTTTTACAGCATTATCAATTCAACGATGATGTTGAGATTTCTGCTATGATAAAAGATGATGAAAAGTGCATAAGATGTGGACTTTGTGCCATTGTTTGTCCAAC
>JAPYWO010000268.1 GCA_028276305.1 Candidatus Thermokryptus sp. | reverse complement strand
GATCTTACACAAGACAGCAGTTACTCATCGGAATGCATTGAACTTGCTGATTCGCTTGGGGTTTCAGATAAAGTTAAATTCATCGGTGAGGCAAGGGCGCTTGATTATTTAAAATCAACCGATATCCTTGTCTTGCCAAGCGTAAGTGAGGCGCAACCGTTTGTCATCCTTGAAGCCATCGCATCGGGAATCCCAGTTGTCGCAACATCGGTTGGGGGTGTTCCAGAAATTCTGAATGAAAGAGGTGTTGAATGCGGTCTTTTGTTTGACACTGGAGATCACGAAAAACTGGCTGAACATGTGATCAAACTTTTAATGGATGAAAACCTGTGGAAAAAGTTCTCTGAAAACGCCATTAAAAAGGCACAGAAATTCACACTTGAAAAGTTTATAAAAAGCTATTCCAAAATTTACAGCGAATTTATAAAGAGCTGACAAAAATGGGCAAAAGACCGGCGGTTTTATTTGAAACAGAGGGAACATATCCATTCGTTGGAGGTGGAGTCAGCACCTGGGCTGATATACTTGTGAATAATCTTCCGGAGTTTGATTTCTACATTTACGCTATCACTGGCTTGCCGTATGTTGAATTCAAATATAAATTGCCGAAAAATGTAAAACTTGTCAGACAAATACCGCTTTGGGGTTCGGAGGAACCGTTTGAGGACATCTTTTTTGAGGTTCCGTTTTCAAGCATTTATATAAGAAAAACCAAGGTAAATGAAAGAGCGGTTTTGAGAAAGTTCATCCCAATTTTCATTGAATTTTTGTCCTCATTGATGAACCCATTTTCAAACCCTGAGGACACAGCCGGGTATATATGGCTTATGCATAGATATTTCAGTGAATACGATTACAAACAAACTTTTAGAAGTTTCACCCTTTGGCAGGAGTTTAAGCGTTTCGTCATTTTGAAATATATTGAGGACAACCCATTTCTTCACGAAGATGAAATTCCTTCCGTCTACGATTTGACACTCGCCATGCGCTGGCTTTATCATTATCTGATGCCACTTTATGTTGATGTCCCCGAAGTAGATTTAAGCCACGCAACAGCTGCTGGGTTTTGTGGGATTCCAAGCGTAGTTGCAAAGATGCGTGATGGCACGCCGTTGATAGTCACAGATCATGGCGTCTTCGCAAGAGAAAGATATATAGGTATAGGCAGTGAAAAAAGTTTAAGTTTCTTTGCGAAAAAATTTCTCATAAACCTTTCAATACTTGTCAGCAAAATGCTTTATAAACTTGCGGATAAAGTTTTGCCGGTGTGCAGATTCAACACTGTTTGGGAAAGAATCTTCGGCGTTGAAGAAGAAAAGATAAAAGTGATATACAATGGGGTTGATCCGGAGGTCTTTAAGCCGAAACCAAAACCTCAAAAAAATCAAGGTATACCAACGGTTGTAGCAGCTGCACGGATAATGCCACTTAAAGATATTGAAACGATGATAAAATCGTGCGCAATCGTAAGGGAGGAAATCCCAAATGTTAAGTTTATCGTCTATGGCTCGCTTGATGCCGACCCGCTTTATACAAAAAAATGCCAACTTTTGATAAAGCAATTAAAGCTTGAGGAAAATTTCATCCTCGCGGGACATCATCCGAATCCGAGTGAAATTTACAACGAAGGTGATATTTCGGTTTTATCAAGCATTTCAGAAGGTTTCCCATATACAGTCATTGAGTCAATGGCGTGCGCAAGACCTGTAGTTGCGACAGATGTTGGGGGCGTTAGAGAAGCCCTTGAAGGATTTGGAATAATTGTGAGACCGAGAGATCCGAAAGCGCTTGCTGAAGGGATAATAAAACTTCTAACCGACCACGAGCTTCGCGAAACCCTTGGAAGAAGAGCAAGGGAGGAAGTCCTCGCAAAATACAGGACAAATTTAACGATTGAGGAATATAAAAAATCCTATTTTGAGGCAATTCAAAAATTAAAAGTAGATGAAAGGGAAAAACTCGCTGTCAAATACTGAAATTGAAAGATTAAAGAAAATTGAAAGGGTCGCTGATGAAGTAATTGAGAAAATTGGCAATCCAGTAAGCCCACTGCAAGTTTCCGCCGTGATTGAAAGCCTCGGATATAGACACGCAGATTGCCCAACCGAATTTGGGAAAAAGAACATTTTTGAGCTGAGTAAGGATGTGTATAAAATTTGTAAGTTGAAAGTAAGAGCGGGTAAACTCAGGGGAAGGAAAGCAAAACAACCGGGCTTTATTCATTCATTGTGGATTTTTGTAAGATATTTTTCCGCTGGGATTGCCCTTGGACTTCCGATAGCAAGTCAAATTGCCTTAATTGCTTTCACCGGGTATTCGCTATGGGCGTGGATTAAATTCACTGAACTTCAAGCGACGATTGTCGCTCTGGGGACGATTTTAAGCTTCATCACCACCGGGGGATTTACACAAGTTATGGGAAGGGAAGTAACATATTATTTGAGCATAGAGAACAAAGTAACAGCAAGGGAAATCGCATTTAAACTTTTCAACTATGGGAGTGCGACATCCATCGCATTTGGTCTTTTACTTTTCATTTTAAATCTGGTTTTTGAAATCTTTCCTCAAAAATTTCTTTTAATAGCCCTCGCTTATTATTTTCTGTTGTCAATACTTTGGCTTTCCACAAGTGTGATCTATTCAGCGAAAAGAAAACTCGCCGTGTTTATAATCCTTTCAATTGGAACACTTGTCGTGATCTGGCTTCATAAGTTCAATCATCTCAACATACATATCGCACACATAATTGGTTTGCTGACTTCGGATGTTTTAATGACACTGTGGGCGAGGTTTATCTTTAGATTGAAAAAGGGCGAAAAGAAAATCACTTATGTCTCACTGAAAGTTAAAAGGCGCTCTGTTTTAGCTTATGTCAATAGCCCATTCTTTAAATTTGGGTTTTATTATTTCCTGTTACTTTTCCTTGACAGGTTGATCTCGTGGAGCGCTCCCTCAAAGGGGAAATTTTATCTCTTTTGGTTCAGAACGCCTTATGAGCTTGGTATGGACTGGGCGTTGCTTTCCTTTGGGTTGATGCTCGCCGTGCTTGAATATGCGGTCAACGATTTCTCAGAAAAACTCATCCCAACACAAAAGAAATTTTCTGCGTTCAAGTTTAAACATCACAACGCCTGGTATCTCAATTTTTATCTCCTAAAATTTCTGCTTCTACTTATTTTCGGGATGGCAAGTGTAATAGCTGTATATTTAATCGTGATGAAACTCGGCGAGGTGTATCAGCACATAAAAGAGGTAAGGGA
>JAPYWO010000267.1 GCA_028276305.1 Candidatus Thermokryptus sp. | reverse complement strand
AAAGATATGGGTGATGAATTTTACAAAAAACAAAGGGAAATGTTGACCAAGGTCATCGCTGAAAGTGATGTTGTCATCTCAACCGCTGTTGTTCCAGGTAAGAAAGCGCCCGTTTTGATCACTGAAGAAATGGTTAAGGGGATGAAACCTGGTTCTGTCATAGTTGACCTTGCTGCTGAAAGAGGAGGAAATTGTGAATTGACCAAAGCTGGGGAAGTCGTCCAAAAGTATGGTGTGACGATAATTGGACCTGTAAATGTCCCAGCAAGCGTTCCGTTTCACGCAAGTCAAATGTATTCAAAAAACATAACGAACTTTTGCATGCTTTTCCTCAAGAACGGAAAAATTGAATTGAATTTCCAAGACGATATTTTGTCAAGCACATTACTTACAAAGGATGGAAAAGTTGTGAATTCAATTTTTGATTAAAAACAAAATTTTTCAAAACGAACATGGACACATTCATTTCGGCTCTAACGATTTTCGTGCTTGCTTTATTTGTCGGATTTGAAGTTATAACAAAAGTCCCACCAATTTTACACACTCCTTTAATGTCTGGTTCAAATGCTATTTCTGGAATCACGATAATTGGCTCGTTGATCGCAGCAGGCGCTAAATATACAACGCTTGCGTCTGTGCTTGGCGTCATTGCTGTTGCTTTCGCAACGATCAATGTGGTTGGTGGTTTCCTCGTTACACATAGAATGCTTGAAATGTTCCAGAAACCTAAGACCGACAGAAAAAGTGAAAAATAACGCTTTAATTAAAACAAAAAAGAACCTGCTATGCCACAGGCAATTGTAAATATAGCGTATTTAATTTCGGCTACATTATTTATCTTCGCTTTGAAAGGTTTGTCTCACCCGAGAACAGCTGTGAGAGGGAATCTCCTCGGTGCACTTGGAATGTTGATAGCAATTGTCGTCACATTAATGGATAAAGCGATCGTAAGTTATGAACTTATAATTCTTGGTCTTTTGATCGGTGCTGTCGTTGGGACTATATCTGCTTTGAAGGTCCCAATGACATCAATGCCTCAGATGGTTGCGCTTTTTAATGGTTTTGGTGGTGGTGCATCAACTTTGGTAGCTGCACTTGCATTTATTGAGGCGATGGAATTGGGGAAAGTTATGGGAACTCAAGAAACAGTTGCAACCGTAGCATCCGGGATAATCGGTGCTGTAACCTTTTGGGGAAGCTTGGTGGCTTTTGCAAAACTTGAAGGATTGATTGAAGAAAGACCCATCCGTTATAAAGGTGAACATTTTGTAAAGGTTTTATTTCTTTTAGCGTCAATCGTTTTCGGCGTTATTTTTGGGACGGAAAGAGAAATGAATTATTACTGGTACTTGACCGCTTCTGCTTCCGTCCTCGGTGTTTTACTTACGATTCCAATAGGTGGTGCTGATATGCCAGTTGTCATATCGCTTTTGAACTCTTATTCGGGATTAGCTGCTTGTGCGACGGGTTTTGTTTTGAACAATAATGTTTTGATAATTTCTGGCTCTTTAGTTGGCGCCTCTGGGATTATACTGACGAATCTTATGTGTAAGGCAATGAACAGGTCACTTTTGAATGTTTTATTTGGTGGATTTGGTGAGATTGTCGCAGGGGCTGATGAGGATAAAGTTTATGGTGGTAAGATAAAGTCCGCAACACCAGAAGAAGTTGCTATGTTGCTTGAGAATGCAAGAAGGGTTGTCATCGTCCCGGGTTATGGTATGGCTGTCTCGCAAGCACAATTTGCAATTCGCGACCTTATGAAAATCCTTGAATCAAAAGGCATAGAAGTTGAATTCGCAATTCATCCAGTCGCTGGGAGAATGCCCGGACATATGAATGTCCTCCTCGCTGAGGCAAATATACCGTATGAAAAATTAAAAGAAATGGATGAAATAAACCCGACATTTGAGCAGACGGATGTCTCAATCGTTATCGGTGCAAATGATGTCGTGAACCCACTTGCACGAACTGACTCAAACAGTCCGATCGCTGGAATGCCAATACTTGATGTTGATAAATCAAAAACGGTTGTCGTAATCAAAAGAAGTTTAGCGCCAGGGTTTGCTGGCATACCGAATCCGCTTTTCGCAGCTGATAACACATTGATGTTATTTGGAGACGCAAAGAAAATGGTCCAAGAACTTATAAACGCTTTGAAAGAGTCGTAAAGAATTAAATCACAAGGTCTTTGAAGCCCCGACTTTATGTCGGGGTTTTTTTATTAAAAAACTTTTTCAGGTAAGATGAGAAATTTATTTCTACTCTTCCTTTTTTCGTTTCAAGTTTCTTCATCCCAAAGTTTATATGACAAAGTCAGCGCAGATATAAAATTTTTCTCAAAGGATGCAAGGAGTTATTTTACTTCACCGTTGAATTTCAACTCTCGCGATCGTGTTAATTTGGCCCTCGTCGGACTTGGAACTGTCGCTCTCTTTGGGTTTGATCACCTGAACAAAGATATTCAAAAAATTGACAATAACTTTTTTACAGCGCTGATGAAAATTGACAGTTATTATGGCACTGTCTGGGCTTTTGGAGCAATTTCTGGAACACTTTATTTGGGTGGACTTTTGCTTAATGAAGAAGAATGGAGAAAGACGGGATTAATGGTTTTTGAATCGGGTGCCTTCGCTGGGACGGTTACAACTATTTTAAAAGTTGCCTTCGGAAGGGAGAGACCTTTTGTGAGTGGTGATAAATTTAAGTTTCGCCCATTTAGTTTTAAAGGTAACCCATATTATTCGCTTCCATCGGGGCATGCAACCCTTTCGTTTGCGATTTCAAGCGTTTTAGCCTCACGATTTGAAAATAAAGTTGTGAAAGCGATAATTTACACCCCGGCTGTTTTAACTGCTTTGGCGAGGGTGTACAACAATCAACATTGGTTTTCGGATGTATTCCTTGGCTCGGCAATCGGATATTTTACGGGAGTTTTCATCGTAAAGTTAAACTCAGAAAGGTGAAATGTCTATATTTTGCTTTCATTTTTCCTGAACAGGTCTAAAAGAAGACCTGGTGCTGATTCCAACTTTTCAATTAACGAAGGCGAGTAAAGAAAAGCGATTGCTTTCTTCATCGTGTTTAAGAGTTTCTCATCATAGCCGTACCACCAAAGCCGGTATGGTGAGATATAATCAAAGCTTTCAAATTTTATATTGACCATATCATAGAGACCGAATTCGGAGTGAACTCTACCGAAACCGCTTGACTTTACACCCCCACACGGTGCTTTCGCATCCCCATAATGGACAACGCACTC
>JAPYWO010000266.1 GCA_028276305.1 Candidatus Thermokryptus sp. | reverse complement strand
CCACGATAAGTGCTTTTCTGAAGATAATGCTCAACCTGATTGGACGGATCATTTACGCCATAAAGTACGAGGTCAAAGCCAAACTCAGTGATTTTATCCTGCACACCGCGTAAAACCTCAATGAAGAAATAGCTTATGAAAAATGGGATGACAGCTGAAATTGCGTATGCTTTTTGTTTTGCCAACCGTTGTGCATAAGTGTGGGGCTGGTAATTTAGTCGGCGGGCTACTTCAAGGACTTTTCTTCTTGTCTTTTCGGAGACATGTGGATTTCCATTTAAGACCCGGGAAACCGTCCCGATACCAACTTTCGCTTCACGAGCTATGTCGTAAATAGTTATCCCATAAAAAAACAAACTTATTTTGGAAGTGCTTCCATAAGATAATAAAATTTTTCCTTCTTGTCAAGTAAAAGCAAACGGACAAAGTTTGAAATATCCAGCTTTTTCGCTTGAAACAATTGAACAATTCTTTTATATTAAAAACAAAAACCCGATGAAAAGAGCTTTAATCCTTCTTCTCATCTCTCTCTTAATCTACAGCTGTGCACCAAAACCATACTATGTTAAGCCAACCGAATGGAAAAAACCTGAATCAATTGACTCAACATTAAAATTTTACTCCAATTACTTAACTGGCTGGAAAATTTTCATTGACCCCGGACATGGTGGTCAAGACAGAAGAAGTGTCGGTGTAAAGAAAAGGGTTGTTGAAGCCGATGTAAATTTAAAAGTAGCACTTTACCTTCGCGATTTTTTAACTCGCGCAGGTGCGATCGTCTATATGTCAAGAGAAAAAGATACCACGGTCTCACTTCAAGATAGAGTTAAAATGGCAACCGAAAGCGGTGCTGATATATTCATCTCAATCCATCACAATGCTCAACCTGGTGACCCGAACACTTACTACGCATCAACTTGGTATCACGCTGTTGAAGGTGACCCGAGATTCCATCCATGCAACAAAGACATAGCAAGATATATCCAAAGAGACCTTGCTTTCGCTTTAAGAATATCCGGCTCGCTTGCGAGTTTTGACGGGACGATGTCCGACTACATAGTTTATCCTAAACAAGGTTTTTATGTTCTAAGAAATGCGACCATCCCAGCTGTCCTCGTTGAGTGTACATTTTTCACAAATGAATATGAAGAAAGAAGGTTAAGTATTGATGAGTTTAACAAAATTGAAGCCTGGGGAATTTTTAAGGGGCTTGCAAAATATATAATGGCTGGGATACCGAAAATTGAAATTTTATCTGACACGATTTTAACAACAACGAAACCGACAATAATTTTAAAAGTCACAGATAAATCAGGAATTGATAAACAGAGCATTGTAGTGAAAATTGATTCCGTGGTGATTCCGAGGGATTTCATAACCGCAGTTGAAAATAAAAAGTTCGCTCTAATCCTTTTCACCCCTAATTTTAACTTGACTTATGATGAACATACAATTGATGTCATTGTAAGAAATAAAAACGGCAATCATTCATTCCCCTTCAGGAGGAAAATTTACATCACAAATAAAAAATTTACACAGCCATGATGAACTATATTTGGCTTGCTCTAATTGCGATTGGAATCTTAACAGCTATAGGGACTGACATTTACGAAATATCCATAAACAAGTATAAAAACGGAGTGGAATTTCAAGCTTTCCTTGAGATTGAAGATGATTTTAAGTTTGGAACCCAACTTAGAGGAAACATAATCGTCAGTGGTGATTATTTCAAAGAGTTTTATTCTCTTAAAAATTTCAAAGTTGATTCAATTAAAAACGAAATCACGCTCAATGTCAATCAAGATGGAAAAGGTGTTTTGATAGTTAAAATCGGTGAAACGACGCCGGAGTTTTGGAAATTGATGGCGAAAGGGAAGGGAGTTAACACTGATAAATTAATAGCGAATGTTTTTAACCTTGAGAAACTCGGCGATGGCAAATACAAGGTTACGCTTGTTTTTGAGAAAATTTCATTTGTCAAGATGAAGCAAATTTTAAATGCAATAATTGAATACTCTGACATCGCCGTTAAAATTGCCATTGGTCTAATTGGCGTGATGGCTTTGTGGCTTGGGATTATGAAAATCGGTGAATCCGCTGGATTAATTAACCTGCTTGCAAGATTGGTGAAACCATTAACGAAGCGTCTTTTCCCGGACATCCCGCCCGAACATCCCGCAATAGGGGCAATCATAATGAACATCTCGGCGAACATGCTCGGTCTTGGCAATGCAGCAACTCCCCTTGGCTTAAAAGCGATGGAAGAACTTCAAAAGTTAAACCCTAAAAAAGACACCGCAAGCGATTCAATGATTACATTTCTCGTCATAAATACAAGCGGTATGACATTAATCCCAGCCACCGCCATCGCCGTAAGAGCTGCTCTCGGCTCGGGAGACCCAGCTGCGATAATAAGCACGACAATTGTGGGTGGCTTTGCAGCTACAATCGCAGGTATCACATCGGCGAAAATTTTACAACGATTGAAAATTTTCAGAAAAGAACTTGAAGAAAATGAAAACCAAAAAGAGGTTCAAGGATGAACTTCAAAGAGATAATGAACATAATTTCGGTCATAGCGATACCATTCGTTATTTTTTCGTTTCTATTCTATGGCTTCTTCAAAAAAGTCAAGGTTTACGAATCATTCGTTGAAGGTGCAAAGGAGGGATTTAATGTCGCTGTGAGGATTATCCCGTATCTTGTAGCGATGCTCGTTGCGATAGGGATTTTCAGAGCAAGCGGTGCTATGGATGTATTCGTTGCAATTTTAAGCCCGATTACAAATTTAATTGGATTTCCAGCTGAAGCCCTACCGATGGCATTGATGCGACCTCTTTCCGGGAGTGGCTCTCTTGGAATAATGACGGAGATAATGAAAACACACGGACCGGATTCATTCCTTGGTCTTCTTGTTTCAACGATGTATGGGAGCACTGAGACGACATTTTATGTCCTTGCGGTTTATTTCGGCTCGGTGAATATAAGAAAAACAAGGCACGCTGTCCTTGCGGGTGTGATCTCCGACATAACTGGCTTGCTTACTGCATTTTTTATTTGTAAATTAGTTTTCGGATGATAATTTCAAACAAATAAGCGAGTTGAAAAAATGAAACGGTTAATCGTTTTCGTCCTTTTATTATCCATCTTAAACTTTGCGCTTTCCCAGCGCAGAGTTCAAAGGGATACCCAACCCATTAGACCACAAACAAGCGGTGAATTTGCCGGGGGGCTTGGCTTATCTTGGTTTGACGGCAAACCATATTATCTATTGAATATCTCCCCAGAATT
>JAPYWO010000003.1 GCA_028276305.1 Candidatus Thermokryptus sp. | reverse complement strand
CTACCTCCCCCTTCAAAACCAAATCAATCCTTGTGCTATCCCCTGGGCGTAAAACACTCTTTGACACACCCCTTACATAAAATGGAGCATCTACTTCAACATTACTTATCCTAACTGTGTCAATCTCGCCTGTGTTCTTAACCCACAAACTCTTACTCAATGAATCACCAAATACAACAAGTCCAAAATTAACGCTATCTACACTGCTCAAATATGGAGGTTTGATTCCTCTACCAACCAAATAAACCTTGAATGAAAGAGCGCTTGTTGAAATAACAGCTGTATCTGTATATACCCCGGATGACAACGGTTTGAAAACGAAGTCAAGAAAGACAGAATCATTTGGTAATAAAGTGATCGGGAAAAAATTTAAGACCCTAAAAACATTGCCACGGATAAAGCTAACCCCGTTTAAGCTTATTGTTTGGTTACTGCCATTTTTAATTTTCAACTTTAAGCTCAATGAATCTGAAACATAAACATTTCCAAATTTTAATTGTGAAGGTGAAACATACAGCGGAATCGGCATAACTCCGCCTTCACGAAAGATAGCAAGTCCTCCACCTTCGGTTCCAATCCATTTGTTACCTTCTATATCCACTATTACACGGACATTATTATTAGGCAAGCGAGAATTTGAAGTGTTATAAACCGCCCAACTAAAATCGTCAAACTTTGCAAGACCACCATCCGTCCCGATCCATTTGTTCCCTTCCTTATCAATAAATATTGCACGAACATTATTATTAGGCAATCCAGAATTTGAAGTGTTATAAACAGTCCAATTAACACCATCAAACTTTACAAGACCCCCATTATAATAAAGAGAGACTGTTCCAATCCATTTATTACCCCCTTCATCTATTGCAATTGCTCTAACATCATTAGAAGCTGAATAGGAGGTTAAACTGTAGATATCATAGTAAGTCCAATTTGTCCCATCAAACTTTGCAAGCCCTCCATAATAATCCCAATATACACCAACCCATATATTCCCCTCTCTGTCAGCGATTACCAAATTGATGTGATAAGAGTATGATATTGGGTAATGAACAGTCCAATTAACGCCGTCAAACTTCACAACGCTACTACCCCAAGTCCCAATCCATAAATTTCCCTGCCCATCAATTGCTATTGAAGTGACATTATTATTAGGTAAACCGGAGTTTGATGTGTTGTAAACTTTCCACTTATCACTTATAAACTTTGCAACTCCACCGCCATAAGTTCCGATCCATTTGGCACCATCTCTATCAATAATTATCGCACGAACATCGTTAGAAGGTAAACCAGAGTTTGTCGTATTATAAATAGTCCAATTCACACCGTCAAATTTTACGAGACCTTTATCCGTCCCAATCCATTTATTTCCTTCTCCATCTACGGTTATAGCGCGAACATTATCAGATGGCAAAGTTGTACTATACTCAGACCAATTAACACCGTCAAACTTTACAAGACCCTTGCTTGTTCCAACCCATTTATTCCCTTGACTATCTACAATTACTGCATAAACATTATTGGAAGGCAATGTGGAATTATTTGATGTATTATAAATGGTCCAAGTACTATCAAACTTTGCAAGACCACCGCCATCGGTTCCGATCCTTTTTTTTACCCGAATCGTCTATGGCTATTGCACGAACTATGTTATTTGGCAAGCTTGAGTTTGATGTATTATAAATTGTCCAGTTTGTTCCATCAAACTTTGCAAGACCGCCACCATCTGTCCCAATCCATTTATTACCCGAATCATCAATCGCTATTACACGAATTTTATTATTTGGCAACTTAGAGTTTGAGGTATTATAAGAAATCCATCTAACGCCGTCAAACTTTGCAACGCCGTATGTAGTCCCAATCCATTTATTTCCAGAGTCATCTATAGCCAATGACCAAACATAGTTATCGGGCAAGCCAGAATTTGCCTCGTTATAAACAGTCCACCTGGTGCCATCAAACTTAACAAGACCTTTACCCTGAGTTCCAATCCATTTATTTCCAGAGTCATCAATTGCGATTACATTTATCCAATTATCTGGTAAGCCAGAATTTGATGTATTGTATACAGTCCAATTTGTACCATCAAATTTTGCAATTCCTCCGCCTTTTGTTCCAATCCATTTATTCCCCTGTTTATCTATGGCTATTGTAAGAACAGTATCTGAAGGCAAACCGGAATTCCATCTACCATAGATAATAAAGTCACCGGTTGATTTATTTAATTTAACGAGCCCACCGCCCCTTGTACCAACCCAGAGATAATTCCCTTCATCAGCAAGAGAAAGGATGAACTTCCCATATGTGGAATTAAAAATTATCCATTCATCTTGCGATTGTGATAATAGAGAACCTGTTGAGGCAACAAGAAATTCCAAAACAAGGAAGAGGTATATGTTAAAAAATTTCACTCCCCTACTCATAAAGACACCTCCAATTGTTTTACTTTCTTTCAAAAATTAAAACCTCAAAGAAAGGTAAAATTGCAGTTTCTTTTCATCAGGCACAATAAACATTGAGACCTCTTTTGACTTTACCTCTTTTAAAATTTCTTCAAGGTTTACGCTTTTCAAAAGAAAGTATGTCCCGACGATCGCAAAACCAGCTGAAACACCAATCGCTATGTTTCTCTTATTTATCGTCTTGTTATACCTGTCCTTGTAGTAATTTATTTCTGACAGAAGCTTTGACTTCGTATATTTCTCGTAATAATCATCAGCTTCACGATTTAAAAGAAAGGCATAAACCCCAGCTCCAGCGGATGCGACATAATTTGCAAATGTCAGTGCATGTTTAGTCAAAAGTTTACGTTTATAAATTCTCATCGCAATTCTTTCAGGTGTCTCTTTCATCTTCAACGAGACATTCTTGACTATCTCTCCATCGCTTAAAACCTTGATGGTCATTTCCTCGGTATTATATCCTGGCATATCAATCTTTATTTTATGTTCCCCATAAGAAAGTTCGGTAGTCAGAGGTGAAACCCCGACAATTGAACCATCTATGGAAACCTGAGCTCCTTCTGGCTTTGTGTTTAACTTTAAGATACCTTTTATCGGTTCAAGTTTAACATTCAATTCAACTGGTTTATCTGAAACAAAGACATCTGCTTTATATTTTTTATAACCCTCTTTTTCAACCATCACGGTTCTCGTCTTGCGAACTGGCACCTCTATCTTTATGGAGCCACTGCCTACAAAATCACCATCAATATAAATCCTCGCATCAGGGAATTCCTCAACCTTTACGACGAAATCAACGGAGTTTCTTGCCTCTTTTGGGACGACGATAAACTCACCGGGTATAAAAACGAAATCGCCTCCCATATCACCAGCAAGAATTCCATATTCAGGCGTTTGAGACCTGTTTGATTCAGCGGTCACACGAGGAGCGACATATTCATTTAATTCACCACTTGTTATTATCCCATCCCCATTTAAATCAGCAGTCCTATTTTTCAGACCATCAATCAGGTAATATGTGAAAACGCTATGACCCCCAGGTCCTGTATCTAAGACGGTTTGGTCTCTCCCTCCAGCGGTAAGAGCTTTCCTTGCCCTTCTCGTTGATATGACCTCAAGATAATCAAGTGCGGATGGTGAAATTGGTTGTGCCCTTGCAAATATCAACCCGCCGTAGCAAGCATCCATTATGAAAAACAAATGCTTCGCTTTTATCAACTGGCTTATCTCATTTAGTTGGTCAGTTGAAATTGCGCTTGTTATCAACTCATCTTGAGAGCCATCAACAGGAAGTATATAACCTTTTTCCCTTCCATCAGGAAGTGGAACTGTGATACCGTGTCCTGCGAAAAAAACAAGAACCCTATCTTCTTTACCTGCCTTTGAGCGAAGCTTATCAAACGCCTTCATTATGTTTTCCTTGGTCGCTTCCCTGTCAATTAATTTTACGATGTTTTCCCGTTTGAAACCGTAATAATTTACAAGGACTTCGGTAAATTCCTCTGCGTCTCTGACCGCATATTTAAGTTTTGGCGCCCTTATGTAATCGTTTATCCCGATAACAACAGCCCAGGAATTCTTATAAAACGACTGAAAATTTGCCTTTTCGCTCTCCCTTAAACCAATCCCCCTTTCCTGTGAGAAACAAATTGAAATTAAAAACAAGGCAAGTGAAAATATCTTTATTGACCTCATGGCTAAACCCTCTCCTTTATTTTACATTTACAATCGCCTTTTTCGTTTGTTGTAGTGTTATCTGATTACCGTTGTAGTCAAGAATGTTAACATTTCCAAAATCAAGTGAATATTGACCTGTTTTCAATGTCCTAAATCTCAAAACGACTATGTCACCGCTACCATTTAGATAAGGCGGGTCTGTGGGAAGAGATGATGAAGAGAGCATAACCCCAGTTGTTATTTCAACTTCGCCTTTATTATTTGCCTCGTCTATCACTTTTTGAACCCCAAAGTCAGGAACTACAACCTGGTCAAGCCGATTATCTTGAGGGAATCTCCCCTTCTGAGGCGTGACAAATCTCAAAGCGCTATTATCAAACTTAACCTTGAAGCTACCACTTTTGAAACCTTGAACATCTTCAAGCCATACCTCAATGTTAAATTCATTCCCGGTTAAAACATCGTTTTTAAGCTTGAAAAATTTCAATGTCGGACCCTTTATCCCATCAACTTTAAACGAGCGTTTTATCTCTGCGATCTCGGGTCTATCTTCGTATCTGGTTTGAAGTTTAAAGACATATGTCAAGTCGTCAAGATAGTCAAATGTAACTGACTTTGATTTTGACCAGAGAGTCCAGTATTGATAGACAATAGAGTCGTTGCCTTTATATCCAACGAGTGAATATCTGAATAAATTTATGTCTGAATTGCCTTCCCAGGTAAATGTTACAGTTGAAGATGAAATCGTCTCATTTTCAGCGGGGGCTGATGTGAATTTGACGGATGGTGGTTCATAGTTTGGTGATGTGGGGTCAAATGGATTTGAAAACTCCTTTTTCTGGCAGGATGAGAAAATAAGAAATATAAACGCCAATGAGATTGAAAGTTTGACTTTCATATTTCTCACCCATTTTTTATTATGAGAAATTGGATTTTCCCTTAGGTGCTTTCCCGCTCAGGAGCTTCTATGATGTTTAAGGAATGAAAGCAATTAAAAAGGTGCAATTCAAAATGCGATGCGAATTTCAGTTTCCCTTATTTTTATGTTTCCTCACTTAATAATTTAAAACTTTTTACGATTTTTTCAAAAGTTTCAATATCCTTGTCAAAGTAATATCTTTCAGCTGCGGTATAGCGTATTCCGTAAAATTTCCCACCAGCGATGAAGCCATAATAAACGCTTTTATATTTCACTCCCTCTTCATTTCTAAATGTAAAGAGCAATCTAAAACCTTGATGACCGCTTATTTTAGCTGGGATATTCTCTATGAGATTAAAATTTAAAATGTTCGGATTTGAAGTTAAATCATCAATGATAACCTCTGCTACTTCTTGAGGTAACATATCTCTTTTAAGTTTTTTCTTAGTGTATTTAAGTTCCGCATCAATGTCCATTCGTGTTATCATGATATTTTGAAGTAAGACACCATCTCTAGTTAGGAGCAGATATACAACTCTGTTTGATTTTTTCCATCCCTTTGGTAGTTCAACATAGAAATTTTGTGAGTCATCAAAATATTGTCCTCCAACTTTTGACCAGGGAGGGGTAGGTATGCAACCAATGATAAAAAGTAAAGCAATTAATGGAAGTTTCCTCATTTGCTACTTCACCTCTCTTGCAATGTTTTCAGATATTCTTCTATATAAGCTTTGTCCGGGGCTTTTGGATAAAGTGATAGATATAACTCAAAGTATTTTTTGGCAAGGGCTTTCTCGCCCTGTTTATAGTATATCATTCCCAATCCTTTATAGCTATCCGGAAAAGATGGGTCAAGTGAGATCGCTTTTTCGTAATTCTCTTTCGCTTTTTCTGAGTCATCTTTTTCTCCCTTTTGTCTATGGATTTCTCCCAAAAGATAATATGCCCTCGCATCATCGGGTTTTATACTTAGATATTTTTCCGCCCCTCTTTTAGCCATGTTAAATCTCCCTGCTTTAAGGTCAAGAAAAGCATTATCAAGTATTACATTCTTCGTTTTTTGAAGGAAAACCTCCGTGTTTTTGGTTACATTTGGATATTGAAGTTGGGCAAGGAAACTGTTGTAGTTTTGTATTCGCTCTTGAAGTCGCGGGTGGGTCCCAAAGAAGAATGGTTCTTTTATTTGTTCATCTTCTAACTCTTTCTTCAGGTATTCAAAAAGCTTTGGAGCTTCATAAGGGTCATAACCTGCGTTTAGCATTAGTTTAAAGCCCTCAATATCTGCTTCGGTCTCAAGCTTCTTGGAGTAGCCTGAAACAGCGGCAATTGTCCCTATCACTCCGAGTATATTCACAATTTCTCTAATGATATCATCTTTAAATACAGCAAGTGAAACCTGCAATGTTGCAAGAAAAGCGGTTTTATTTTTAATATCCCTGAAAGTTCTAACAGCGTGTCTATGTGTGATATGTGTTATCTCGTGACCGAGAAGGGTTGCAAGTTGTGCTTCATTGTCCATCCTTGCAAGGATTCCAGTGTGAACATATATAACGCCATTCGGATAGGAAAACGCATTAAGGTATGGGTTTTTGATCACTTTTACTTTGAATTGAATATAGTTAAGTACTTCAGGTGGTGTGAGTTTTCTTGCAATTTCGTTAAGGTAGTTTTCAAGTTCTTCATCTTTATAAATAAGACCGCTTCTGTTGATGATTCTTTGTTCTTCTTCAGAGCGTCTCCATAGTCCTTTTTCATCCTCTTCTAATGTTGCAAATGTAGAACTTGTTATAGGCGGTAAGCTTGTTGTCGCACAACCTGAAAGAATTAACAGTAAAAGTAGCGCTATTTTTATTAATACATTGACCATGGAAGTTGCCAAAAAATTTTAGCAAGGATTTGGTATGTGCTATTTGGGTCCCTCAGGTCATAGATACCTTCTTCAATCTCCGCATCATACCAAATGATATTTCCATTTGGGTCTACAATAGCCATAGTTAAAACAGTGATTCCGCCTCTTCTTAAACTCGGTGACATTAATTCAACCTTCGTAATGGATTCCAATATAGAGCCAGCTATTTTCAGCATTTTTCTCCCCTTGGTAGAGATTTCATCCATCCCATAAATAAACATCAAACCATCTACGCCATATTTTTGCGTAATTTTCTCAACCGATCCAATAGAATAAACGAAGTTATTAATTTTATCGGAGAATTTATTATCTTCCCTGGGGTAATCAAGGGGTTCGTTAATCTCATCAATTGGGAAATTATAGGTATGCAAAAGGATGCTTTTATTTACAGCCATGTAAAGAGATTTAATATCCTCCATTTCTTCCTCAATTTCTGGATCAACTTCAATTGGTTTTATTTTGATCCTTGTTCCCTTTGACAATTTTAGCAAAATATCCAAAACATTCTGTCTACCTTTGCTACTCCAGTCATCATCTAATTCTCGTATTCCGCCAGCTGTGAGTTTGTAAATTTTAATATCGGGGGTAACAAGTCCAAGAGTTTTTATATTTTTAGCCAGCATTTCAAATTCAGGGTGTATCCTATAGTCGGGAATGCATCCGGAGATTAATACTATAAGAAAGAGAAAAAATGCCAACTTTTTGAAACCCATCTTTATCACCTCGCATTGAACTAATGATTTTTAAGATTGAATTCATTGAAATTATGAAAATGGGAAGGTGCTTTTGGTGGAATCTATTTCAATCTTTACCTTGTAAACCTTGTCGCTTTTTGTCTAATTTCCATAGGTACTCCCTGAGGATATCTTGCATAGATTGACATTTTATCCAACTCCTTCTTTGAGTAACTAAAAACCGGCTCATAACTTCTTCCTATCATAGAAGGTATGCCAAACAACAACCAAATCGGTGCTGAAAGAATAAGACCCCAGCCATGGGAAAGAGTTGAAAGTACTCCCAACAATGTCCATAAACCTAAATAACCAGTTCCATCTGGATAAAAAACCACAATTCGCGCTTTCTTTACCTCATCTCTTGGGACAGCATACAATTTTTTCCCAAATTGTACTTCCACATAAACATTTTCTTCGGATAGCCCGATAAATTCCCCAGAAATTTTATCAACTTTCGTTTCCAGTTCAATCCAACAACCTCTTGGATTTTCTGGAACTTCCTGAGGATATGGGATAAGTTCCCGCGAACCTTCAATTGAAGCGCAGGAAGCACAAAAGATCAGAATAAAGAATATCAAAATTTTTAAATTACGGTCTTGCATATTTTGAACCCCAAAATTGTTTTTCCATCTCAGCTTCTACGGATTTAAATTTCGGAGCAAGTCGTCTCAATGCTTGTTCAGGCGAAAAAATTACCTCAGCGAGGAGCAAAGGATTCTCTTCCTCAAGCCATTCCTTTCTAATCCATTCAAGATAATAACCCCTGGCTTTTAAAAAGAATTCAAAATCTTTATCCTTTTCTATCTTAGGTAAACGATATTTCAATTTGTACACATCACCTGGAAATGTTACAAGAACTTTCTCACTGTCCAGTAAAGAAGATAATGATTCCGGGCTCTCCTTTTTATCATAAAGAACGGAATAAGGTTTTATGACTATCGGTTCAACTTCTTTAGATATCTCAGCGAGGGCAACATAATCAAGACGTATTGCACCCTTTGTCATACGAAGCTTAACCCTAAGTGTATCACTATCAACTTTGTCAAGCAAAACTATATTGAAATTGGTAGCGAGAGGTCCCTCCCCATCAATAATTCCAATTGATTTCCATTCGCCATCACGATGAACAAGGATCTCAATACCATTAAACTTCTCAACTGCTTTTTTAAATCTATCAAACTTTCCTTGGTTTTTATAGTTTCCTATCTGAGCGAGCCAATATCCTGCATCATTTCCCATGTAAGCGAGGACTTGATAAAAAAGGAATGTAGAAAGAAGAGTTAGTCGCCGACCGATTACAAGACCATAGTTCTTTCCTGGTTTGACCAAAAATTCAATTTCAATATCCTCCCTCTCCCCAAGGTATTTTTCATCAGCTAAGCTAAATCTCTCCTTTCCGTCGGGTTTTAGGATCAAAGGAAGTATGTCGCCTTCACTTGCCTTAGCGGAGGTTAGAGATAAAATTCTATCACTTTCAAAAAATTTGCCATTTGGGGTTACATAAACCCGTGAATTTTTCCCTTTTGGAACAACAAGAAGGTCAGCATATCTTATCACATGCGTTTCAAGAGCTTCATTCCTTACTTCAAGTGTTAATTCATCGTTATAGCTTTTCGCATGATAGAGAGCATCAATGTCATCTGCCTCAAGAGCTGGGGCAACGCTTGAGGTAAAGCCCTCTGCTTGTAATCTTAAAGAATCGCCATCCCAAACATAAAATGTTGGGCATGAACCAAAGCATGCCTTTGGATTAGCAAGACAATAAACCGTTAATGCAACAGATGCACCTGTAACTAAGGTCATTGCTGTAACTGCGCCTGATCTTTTCAAAACATTTGTTTCCAAAAGTGCTACTGATTCAAGGTCTATAATAAATAAATCCTTTTCTTCTGTAGAGTTTCTATCTATTGAATAGTAAATCCCTCTCCCTTTAATTGTTTTATTTTCCTCATCAATTTTCCACGATTTAAGTATGTAAAGCCCGCCGTCTTTCATATGCACCTTTAGGAAGGGTGATTTATCGCCGATTTTTGCAACTTGGCTTGCAAGCTGGGGTGGGTAAATCTTTTTTTCTACGGTATACAAGTTGCAACTCGTAAAATTGATAACTAAAAAAATTGGGAAGAAGAAGAGATTGAATAAGATTTTTCTCATATTTATCTCTCCTTACTTAATTCATTCAAATCTCGCCTACAAATTGAAAAGCAAACCAACAAGTAACCTTATATCCCTAGATTTCCAACTTGATTCATTAGATTTTATTATATCTGTTAAACCGAGCGAATAACGAACATCAGCTGTCAAATACACATCCGTAGCAATACGAAACGCAACTCCACCTCCAAAATCAAGCGAGTATTCGTTTGATTTAGTTTCATCTTTTACATCCTCCGTTTCCCCTCCACTTTCAACCTTTGCTGAATTTAAAAAAGAAAAAACCGGTCCAGCAAATAAATAAGGTGTTATATCGCTCTCTGAAAATCTCACCTTAAGCGATAACGGTATTTCAAAATAATCAAATTTCCCAATAAAATTAATTTCCCCAAATCCACCTATTTTAACCTTGACCTTTGCTCCCTTTTGAATGTATCTTGGCTCAATCTGAAAAGAAACCGCCCTGTTTAATCCAATATCAACAACTCCACCGATTGCAAGGACATTCCGATAAGAAAGTTCAGCGTTTTCAATGTCCGTAACAGCGTTTGCAAGGTTCAAGCCACCTTTTACCCCGACCCCAAATCTGGGGAATTGAGCGAAGGAATTTGACCCGATAGAAAAAATAAGTATGAATAGCCCAAAAATCATTGCCCGCCTCATGTTAGACCTCCGTTTTTTGTATTTAACCTGTTTAAATTTATCCAAGTTTTCACAAAAAGTCAAGATTTCAATCCCTCACAGGTTCAATTCACACAAAAAAAGGAGGAATTGATATGGAAGAAAAAATTATTAGTTTCAATCCCTCACAGGTTCAATTCACACTCTGATAAATTATTTGAAGAAATCAAAAAAGCAGAAGAGTTTCAATCCCTCACAGGTTCAATTCACACTTAACACGTTTGCTATACTTGAAATTTATAGTAATCTGTTTCAATCCCTCACAGGTTCAATTCACACATTTTTACTCTTAGGTGTTTTGGATAATGAACTCGCGTGTTTCAATCCCTCACAGGTTCAATTCACACCATAGTTAGAACGGTTCGTCCACTGAGTGAAATAGCGTTTCAATCCCTCACAGGTTCAATTCACACCCTAAATTACCAAAATTCTAAAACAAAAATATGAGGGTTTCAATCCCTCACAGGTTCAATTCACACCCGTTGAATTTAGCAGATATCTTGATGGCAAAATGTTTCAATCCCTCACAGGTTCAATTCACACTATTATTATCCGTCGCTTGAAATAAGCTTATGCTTCCGTTTCAATCCCTCACAGGTTCAATTCACACTGATGGGCTTGATGTAGGTCGTTTTGTTGATTTAGGTTTCAATCCCTCACAGGTTCAATTCACACCGATTGAAGACTTTGAAAATTTGGTGGCGATGTTTCAGTTTCAATCCCTCACAGGTTCAATTCACACCTGCGAGTGCAGGCTACTGCCTGCGAGTGTAGGCTACGTTTCAATCCCTCACAGGTTCAATTCACACGGAAAAACAATTGATGAGAGAGTTAAAGAGTTAGTTGAGTTTCAATCCCTCACAGGTTCAATTCACACGGAGAAAGTCAGAACAATTTTGATTGGTATTTACCTGTTTCAATCCCTCACAGGTTCAATTCACACCTTATTCTCTCATCAATTTTTTTCCCAACCATTTTAAGTTTCAATCCCTCACAGGTTCAATTCACACCCAAGACAGAAGTAAAACTTTAACAAAACCAAATTCACACACTAAAATATAATAACTTTTTCCCCAAAAGTCAAGTCCCAAAGTGTTAACTTTACCCCCTAAATTTTCCGAGAACCTCCCTGACAAGTTGTCATAGTTTGTGTCAGAGTCGGGTTTTTTGATTGAAATACAATTAGTTTTTGCGATTTTGCAGTGTTAACTTTTTCACTGGGTTCTCGGAAACACATTCCAATTTTAAAGGTCTCCCACTGGGGCAGGACTCAAAAACCAGAATTGAAATAAAACCACTAACCCCATACCTAAAACATGACAAAAACACCACCCCACATCATCCAAATAAACCTTACATCAAAAACACTTTTCTAAATACTTCTCAACGACTCTTCTTTTAGACAGCCAGAAATCTTCCACCCAAACAATTAACGACTTACCAGCGGTTAAATTGTAAATTTTCTTAAAACCATACGACTCAAAATCACCTATAATTACATCCCCTATCTCAGGTTCATTTCCACCATACCATTCCAAAAGAGCATAACCTAAGGGACTTTCAACTATGAAATAGCTACAATTTTTGCTTTTGTAAACCACCACCACCCTTTTATCTTTCTGTGATAAAATCTCTCTTTCATAAGGATGATAACAGTTATAGCATCTTTGAAAACAAAATCACAAACTCAAAAAACCTGCCAAATATCTCCTTGGCAAAATTGTTGCCTTCAAAATCCTCTCCAATTGATAAATGGGATATGGTTCAGATGCACTGCGGTAATCATTGCCTCTGGGAATAGCTGGCCAACGCTCTCTCCATACCGCTCTTGTAATTGCATCTATAATTGACTTGTATCTTATGAAATCCATAGGAATTAAATCATTGCTGTCTAAACCGAGTGTAGACCTGTGAATATCTAAACGAATTAAACCCATTAAGCCATAAGGAGGGCTTAAAGGCGCTCTAAGACGAGTGTACCATGTAAAGTGGATTCCTGCGTAACTTCCATCTTCGTCGTGAAAATTACCCTGCCCTTTTATGTCTATCTCTTTATGAAGCGGTTTCACAACTGAGCGCTGTGTTGGTTTAATTTTGATAACTTGATCTGGATTTTTCGGTCTTAATCTATGCGTTTTTATTATTCCAACTGCATTTCTTAAAAGTTTATCTTCAAACACATACTCATTTTCCGCTTTAATTTCTTTCCCCAAAACACGAAAAGCGCGCTTTCTCCACTTATCAATCAAATAAAGCGGTCCGTCAACCAAGATCCACTTTTTGGGATATTTTTTCCGAAATCTCGCAAGAACAGCTATCTCTAACCTTTGACGAAGCATTGCAGCTCTACCGAGAGCTTTCATTCTTACCAAGCTCTCATTAAAAAGTTCATCACCAATTAAGAGCCCCTTCCAACTTTTTTCACGATCTACATCAGTGCCACGAAAAGTCGTGTCACATACAATCCATTCATTAATTTTACTTGGAAGATCAAATGTTCTATCATCCGTATCGTATATGACTTCCCCGTAAATTTTATCAAGTGTTTCAATTTTAAAACCAGCTCTCCTCAAACCCTCAAAAGGACCCACAAGTAAAAATCGTCCCACGAGCAACTCTGGGTCAATGTAAAGAGCCCCATTTTTATCTCTTAAAATCACACCGACGCAAATTTGTGCTATGTGAATAGGGACAAGCGCCCAGTTAGGAGAATGTATCCAACATCCGATCACCGTCCTTTGAACTCCATCTAAAAACGCTTCAAATTTTATTTCCTTTTGACCCTTTGTCTCTACATTTACAATTCCTGACCCATCCTCACTAATTTCAACTGGTTCACTTTCATCCCCTAGTTCCGAAAAATATGGAGGGATATATTGCTCTTCCTCTGAAACCGAACTCCGCGAAGGCAAAGAATATCTCTGAATTTCCTTAAAAAGTTCACCCAATTGTTCCGGCAAATCCAAAAAGGACGACATCTTACACACCCCCTATTACTTTTTCACTTCCTCTTTATCTCTTCATAAATTCTATGTAACGGGATAGGGAAATGAATAAGCACTGGGCGCTTGTGTAAGCAATGCCAAATCAACATCCACCCTTTATCCAATATCATTGCTTTCTCTTTTAACCCTTCCGCAAGCCAGGCGTACGGGGGCTTGCGTATCTCAACCGCATGACTTCTCCCCACCGCAAATGTTGAAGTGTTAGCCAAAACTTCCTCATCAACCTTTGAAGCCAATTGCTGGGCACCGATTAACGACATACCAATACTTCTTCCACGTGCAGCCATCTCAACTATCTCACCCTTTAATGCCGAATACTCCCTACCCGATGGAACGAACTTGTTAAGCTCGTCAACGAAAATCACAATATGCCTCGGAAACTCCCTTAGTTCACCACTTAACTGACCCGCTATCTCTAAGCTTTTTCTCTCTTCCAATTTCCTAAATACCGTCCTAACAATCGTCTGAAACACAAGACGTTGTCCCTTGTCGCTTAATTGCGTTAGATCAACAACCCACAATTGACCCGGGCGAATTTTATCAACCGGTATTGGTTTATCATTGTTTTCCGACTTTACTATTACACCCCTTAATTGATTATCTATAGCGTGTTTCATTCTATTAAGTATTTTATATGCCGTTGACTTATGATGTGAAGTACCTCCGAAATTAAACCAATCACCTCTGTCTCCACTTTGCAAAGATGTTTCAAGCTCACGAATAAGCGTTTCAAATGTCAATCCGCGAACTTTGGAAACTTCAGACATTGAGGCTATCAAAGCTAACGCCTTATCATCCAGGTCTTCAACATCAAAAAGTGTGTAAAGCGAACCAACCCCCGCTTCAATAAGGGTTTTTAAACTATAATTAAATGGTATTACATTATCTCGTCTATGACTAAGAACAAGACCCTTTGGGCTAAAATGTCTCGGGGCAAAAAACTTAAATCTTTTCTCTTGCGCCCACTTTATAGGATCAATACCGAAATCTTTCCTTGCGTAATTCCATAAATTAATAGATGAAGCAAATCTTTTATCATCCTTCCAACTTTTTAGTTCTTCCCAACCTTTGGGTAAATTATCAATGAACATCAAATCCGCCTCCTTAACATTAAAAGCAATAGCAGCAACTGATCCGTTGTGCTTTTCACTATATGCCAACAAACTATACAACAAAAACAAAGCATAGCTAGTTTTTGTCGCCACTCCTGAGGCACCGGAAATGTTGACATGGGCAGCTTCATACCCAAGGACATATCGTGCATCAAAATTTATCGGGACAGGATTACGCTGATCATCGTATGTAAAACCTGCTAATATTTCATATTCAGTGGGAATCCCTTCGCCATAAGCTTCACGAATTTCTTCTGCTGTAGCAAAAAATACAGGCCATGTCCCTCTAACCGGCTCCGTCCTTCCATCAGAACGCCTCACAACTTCAACTTTTGCAGTCATAACAATTGGTAGCCTCGTCGTCATATCCTTTTCAGGTCTACCAAAAGCATGGGCGTAGAAACTATCTAAAACACTTTCAATATCAGCTAATGTCTGTATCTCACTAACTAATCCAGTCACTTTTACGCCACTCTCCCCCCTCGCAGTAACCAATGAACCAATTTCAAGATGTATG
>JAPYWO010000265.1 GCA_028276305.1 Candidatus Thermokryptus sp. | reverse complement strand
AGTTTGGGGATGGGAAGTTAAGTTTTACTGGGATTGAGTATGAGAGGGAATTTGGTGATGTGGCGCTTGTTGGGCTTGGGTTTTTGCACAAAGATTACAATGAGAAGTTCGTTTTAGAGGTAAAGTTGAGGATGGGGGATGATGGGTGGAAGGTTGTGGAGTTGGGTAATTTATATGACTTTATGAAGAGGTTGGATGAGGTTGAGAGGAGGAAGGTGGAGGAGTTGAACAAGCGAATAAGCGAGAGGATAAGCAGGAATTTGGTTGTAGAGTCGGTTGGTAAGTATTCTTATGCAAGGGATGTATGGGGTATTGATAGAAGGGTTGGGTTTAAGGTGAATTTTAAAAATGTCGGTGATAGGGTGATAGATGAGTGTAGGGCGGTTGTGAGTGTGAAGAATTCGGGTGGGAGGTTATTGAAGAAGTTTGAGGTCGTTTTAGGTGATGACATAGCTCCGGGGAGGGTTTTGGGAGTTGTGAAGGAGTTTGATGTGAATTTGTTCATAAAGGAGGAGAACGAGTTGTATGAGACGCCTGCGGGAAATCTTTATGTTGATGTTTTGATACCTTTTGTTAAGTTCAAGGATGGGGAAGTTTTAAAGTTGAAGGAGGTTGATTGAAATTTTTTTGGGGAGGGGGAGGGGGGAGCCCCTCCCTTTGGTTTAAAGGTTTGAGAGTTTCTTTTTTATTGAGCTAAGATGTCTTCTTACAGTCCTTTCGTTGCAGTTTAAAATTTTCGCTATCTCTTTTATTTTGTAACCGCAATAGCGTAGTTTAAGGATTTCCCTTTCAATTTCGTTTAGTTCAAGTTCATCAACTATTTCATCAAAATCGTCTGGGTTTTCATTGTATCTTTTTTCAATCTCTTTGAGTATCTGCTCGTTTAGATAAACTTGGTTTGGTCTTCTTTTGATTAGGTTAAAAAAACGTCTCTTGATGGCTTTAAAGATGTAGCTTTTCGCCTGGGCTTCGTCTTTGAATTGGATGTAGGGGTATTTCTCATAAAGTTCATAAGTTAAACCTATTGCAAACTCAAAAAACTCTTCATAGTCAATCCATCTGGGGTTAAGGAAGCGATATGAGGGTTTGAAGATCTCCCTTTGAATTGTCTTTGTAAGGAAAAGCTTTGTGAGATAGTTTTTGAGTGTGAGCATAAAGTTTAACCCCCAGGGAAATTTTAGTTTTTTAAATTTGCTTTTAAAAGAACGAAAAAGGCGAGAGCAAAGATAATGTTTTGCGATGAAAAATGCAAATTTCAAAAGCCAAATTTGTCGTAGTTTGTTGGGTCAAAGGCGTTTTTAAGTTGTTTTATGGTTGAGATGACGAATTCAATTTCATATCTTTTCTTTTCAAATCTTGGTCGCATAAGGTATTTAATTAGGTTTACGAGGAATGCGCCTGTGACACCTTTTAGGGAGTTTATGACTTCTTGATTTTTGAATATCTCGGCAAGTTTTTCATCTTTTGTCTCCCTTAGGACTACATTTGGGTAGAACCTTGGGTCAATTGGTCCAAATTTAATTATAAGGTCAAATCTTCCCGGTCTTCTTGCAGATAAGTCAACGAGGTCTTTGTCGTTTGTGGTTGCAATCAGGTAAATCCCTTCAACATCAACGAAGCCGTCAAGTGTTTGGAGTGTGCTTGAGAGATTTCTTGGGTTATAGTTTTTTTCCCTGTTACCTATGATGAGGTCAATGTCGTCAATGCAGATAAGTGTTGGCTTGAAAAGTTGAGCGAATTGAAATATTTTTGAAATTCCAATTCCGCAGCTTGCGTCGGTGAGGATTGTCGTAAGGAGGTTGTTTTTCCCGTGGCAGTGGTTTATTATCGCTTTTATTGTGTCGGTTTTCCCAGTCCCTGGGTCACCAACCAAAAGGTAGCGCATGGAGTTGAAGTTAAGGTTTGTGACGCAGTTTATGAAGTCGTTTATTTCGTTTTTTATTGACTCGTCAATGAAGATATCTTCAAGTGTTATGTTCGGTTTTGGAATTTGTCTTATCTTTATCGTTTCCTCCATTGTGTCGTGGAAGATTTTGAGTATTTTACCCCTGTATCCTGAATTTGATATCGCTTTTTGTGTTATTTCGTTTAAAAGGTTTTCGCAGTTTAATCCCTCTTCTTCTGGAGTGATTGCTATTTTGAAATTTTGGTGTTCATCTATTAAGGAGAGGATGTATTTTTCGCCTTTGTATGAGATAAGTGAAAAGGTAGTTTTCCCATCGGTTATGATGTTTTTGAAGGAGTCGTATCCGGTTATTGAAACAGAGCCGAGGATTCCGGGAGGGTCAATGTAGTTGAAGGTGTTTTCAACTTTGATTTCGTCGTCTTTTAGTTCTCCTGTTGAAAGTCGCAGTATGAAGGAGCGGATTATATTCCATAGGTCGTAGTTTAGGTCGTGTATTATTGATGATTTTGGTAGTTGGGCGGGGGTTTTCCTTTTTGGCATTTTGGTTTAGTTTTTTTGTTTTCTTTATAGATAATAACACAAAAATTGGGGTGGTAGCGGGCGTTGGTTGTTTTTCCGGTGTGAATTGAACCTGTGAGGGATTGGGTGGGGATTGGTTTTAGGTTAGAAAGCGATTAACGGCATCCCTCAGTTTTGTTCTCTCCCGCAATGGGAGATAAAAGAATACCCCCTCACCCTGACCCTCTCCCGCAGGGTGGAGAGGGGGAAGAGAAGGATTTTTTGAAGATTATTTGTGAATTTTTTAATTTTAGTTTGGAAGGAAAAATTAAATTTTGAATTTATAAATGAGTCAAAAAGAGATTTTGATAAGTGGGATAGTGAAGTATTTGAATTTGCTTTCGGATGAGAGGTTGAGGGAGGTTTATGATTTTGTGAGGTTTTTGAGCATTGAGTCGGTTGAGGATTTCTCTTTGATGAAGGGGGTTGAAATTTTGAGTCAGGAGAGTTTGAGGGAGTTTCTTGAAAGCGAGCCGGATATTTATAGTTATGATGATATAAAAGAGCGGAACGGATGAGGTTTAAAAAGGGGGATATAGTTTTAGTTCCATTTCCATTTACTGATTTAAGTGGGAGGAAGTTAAGACCTGCGTTGGTTTTATATGATAGTGGGTTTGATGTTATAGTTTGTTTTATTTCTTCTGTTTTAAAGGTGAGTGGGGAGTTTGATATAGAGGTTTTAAGAAGCGAGGTGAATGGTTTAAAGGTTAATTCTGTGATAAAGTTGACGAAGATGGCGACATTGAGTAGGGATTTGGTTTTGGGTAGGATAGGGGTTCTTGAGGATAAGTATTTAAAAGAAGTTGATGAAAAGTTGAAGGGGATGTTTGGTTTGTAGTGTTGAAGTGGGTTGGGGAGGGATAAAGGA
>JAPYWO010000264.1 GCA_028276305.1 Candidatus Thermokryptus sp. | reverse complement strand
GGGCATAAAGGTGTTCAATATGGCTGTGAACCCCACCATCGGATAAAAGTCCAACGAGATGAAGCGAGCTGTTGTTCCTTTTTACATTTTCAATAGCTCCAAGCAATACATCGTTTTTGAAGAAATCTCCCTTTTTTATTGACTTGCTTATTCTAACTATGTCTTGATAAACAATTCTACCTGCGCCGATATTTAAGTGTCCAACCTCGGAGTTCCCCATCTGTCCGTCTGGCAAGCCAACATATTCGCCGGAGGCGTGAATTGGAACCCAAGGGTAATTCGCATAAAGGAAGTCAAAATTTGGCTTTTTTGCAAGTGCTATGGCATCCGCTTGTATGGGGACATTTTCATCACGAATTCCAAATCCATCAAGAACAATGAGAATAACTTTGCGCATTTTAACAATTTTTTGTTTTAAAAACTCCTTCAGATTGAAATATAAAAAGTTTTACACATAATTTCAACTGATTTTGCCCAAATTCAACGGATGGTTATCTTCGGCGTAATTTTCAAGGGTACCGGCGGAGTTCCACCCCTTACAAGAAAGACATAAAATGATTGGAATGAGCCGTTAATTTGAATGGTTTTCGTCCCCGGTTCCAGAGTTTGAGGGTCTAAAATTTTTGGTCTTATGTCAAAATTTCCAGCTATGGTGTGAAGTTGATTGTTGTGCGAGGTTAGATTTAAAACCCCAAGACCAATTGGTTTATCAGGTTTACGGGATGAATCTGTGGTGGCGGTTGAATAAATCCCCGTGGAATCTTTGTAAACCGCTATCATCTCAATCGGTGTTTTTGAAGCATCATATGTTTTTGGAGCTTGAATTGCGGTTGAAAATTTGAAAGCTATAGCTATTTCTAAGGTTTCCGCACCACTATATTTCGCACCCAACAGGTTCATAATTCCGTCAAACTCATCATAAATGGCGATGACTGAGTCCATCTTGATTGCTTTGCCTTCTACAGTTAAGTTTATGTAAGGCAAAATTGAACTTTGTTGTTCTTTTTGACAGGAGCTCAACAGGATTGTAATTACAAGCAGAAGAAATGACTTAAATTTCATAACCTTTCCAATCTATCTTTCGCTTTTTTTGCAACTGGGCTTTTCGGGTATTCTTTAACTACACGGTTCATGTATTCCTTTGCTTCTTTTATCTTTCCAAGAGCAGCATAACAACGCCCAAGCATATACAAGGCATCGGGTGTTTTTGCTGATTTCGTTTGAGCCACATAATTAAAGTATTCAATTGCTTTGTCATATTGTTTCAATGCGAAGTAACTTTCACCAAGCCAGTAGATTACATTTACTTTCAGGTTTGTCTCAAGATCGCTTTTCAGAAGCGTGTCAAAATATGCGATTGCGTTTTTGTAATTTCTCTTTCTGAAATTGTTCAAACCCCTGTCGTAATAACTTTTGAATTCCTTTTCCGTCATCTTGATCGTTGGCTCTGGGATTATCCCGGGAAGTTTTACCTCACCTTTTACTTCCCCAGCGACCGTTGTTGGTGGTTTGGTTGATAACTTTACTTCAAGTTCCGCGATTTTCGCCTCCAGATCGCGAATTTGTTTTTTGTATTCAGCTATCTCGCTGTCTTTTTTTGCCAATTCAACCGCGAATTGTGTCTCGGTTTGTGGCATTGACTCATATTGCGCAACTTTTGCTGAAAGCTCACGGCTTCTTTGTTTCTCGTATTCAAGTTGGGAACCGAGGTCAGATATTTTTGCTGTCAGCTGAGCGTTTGTCTCTTGAAGTGAAGCGACCTTTTTCTCAAGCTCACTTTTTTCGCTTTGAAGCTTCGCAACTTGACTTTGTAGATTTGAAACCTGCTTTTTCAAAGCTTCATTTTCCTCGGATAATGTTGCTAATTCAGTTGTATCAACTTCTCCCGTTGTTTCCTTGATAACTTCCCCGTAGATGTCTTCTTGTTCAGCTGTTGATGCACACCCTTGGATTGATAAAATTAACCAAACCCCCGCGATGAGAATTAATAAATAATTCAGCACCTTCATGGCTGAGCCTTCGTTTTTGTTTGACTTGCTTTAAGATAAAAAAGTATATGGTAAAAGTCAAGAAGCGCGCTGTTGAAAATTAGGCGTGAAAGTTTTATTTTTATTCAAAAAGGAGTTAAAAAATGGCGAGGTTTTCTTCAATAGCTCTATCGTTGCTTCGTTTTGCCACTGGTTTAATGCTTGCGCTTTTTCACGGTCTTGGAAAAGTTAACGGTGCGTTAGGTTTTTTCTTCGGTGATAAAGAGTGGCGTTTTATTCAAGGTGTTGCAAATCTTGGTTTTCCAATCCCCGTCGTTTTTGCTTCACTTTCAGCTTTAACTGAATTTGTCGGTGGTTTGCTTCTCGCTGTGGGGCTTTTCACAAGATATGCATCCGCATTTATCGCTATAAATATGGCTGTTGCGGTTTATAGCCATCTTGTCAGTAATACAAAATATGAGCTTGCGCTTTTGTATTTTTTGATTTCGCTTGTCTATTTATTTAAGGGTGGGGAAGGAGTTTCCATTGACAGTTTTATAAGGAAGGGAAAGGTTTAAAATTTTGTCGGGGCGCCCGGACTCGAACCGGGGACCTCTTGCTCCCAAGGCAAGCGCGCTAACCATCTGCGCTACGCCCCGTTTTTCAAACACAAATATATCAAACTAACCTCAAAAAATCAACTTTATGGAAATTCTGCTAAAAAAAGGAAAAGAAAAGAAAATAAAAAATTTCTACCTCTGGGTCTTCAAAGACGAAATTGAAAACATTGAACAATTAAAAGACAAACCAGCACAAATAGTTGATGTGAAAAGCTCCTCCGGAGAGTTCCTTGGCAGAGCTTTCCTCAACCCAAAATCGCATATAGTTGCGCGAATGCTGACGCTTGAGGATGAGATAATAAATTCCGATTTTTTCAAACGAAGGATTAAGGATGCAATTGAAAGGAGAAAAAAACTCAAAATAAAGTCAAACGCCGTTCGCCTCATCCACGCTGAAGCTGATTTCTTACCCGGGTTGATAGTTGATAAGTTTGGGAATTATCTCGTACTTCAAACACGCATAGCTGGGATTGAAAATTTTAAACACGAAATAGTTTCAATTCTCACCGATGTTGTGAAGACATCAGGAATTTACGAGAGAAGCGATATGGAGTCAAGAAAAGAAGAGGGGCTTGAAATTACTTCTGGAGAACTTTATGGACATGTTCCAAGATATGTTGAAATTGAGGAAAATGGTTTGAAGTTTTTAGTTGACCTGCACTACGGTCAGAAAACGGGGTTTTATCTTGACCAGCGGGATAATAGGAAAAAAGTTCAAGGGTTGATAAATAAAGGTGATAAAGTTCTTGACCTTTTT
>JAPYWO010000263.1 GCA_028276305.1 Candidatus Thermokryptus sp. | reverse complement strand
CAAATTGATACGGGTCGGTCATAATGCTAAACCAGATATTTAATTCCCTTTCCCCAATTAATGAACCCCTTGCGAAGATTTTTCTCAATTCAATTTCCAACCTTTCAACGATATTTATCTTCACACCGACGAAGCCACCCCATTCAACATCATCAGGGAAGACATTGCGAAATTTTGAAAAACGCGACATAAAATCAGCATAGCAATACGAACAACCAAACTCACACCCGAAATACGGATTTATCGTATAATCAATCCCCGGAATCCTTGACTTAGAAAGGGCTTTATTTGTTTCTATCAGCTTTAAGGTTTTCCTTTTCATTGAGTTCAAAATCTCCTCATTACTATTCCTGATAAAAGTTTCGGGTAAAAATATGTTGACTTCTGAGGCATCGTTGCTCCTGAAAGAGAAACACTCCTGACATCATTTATACTCGGTGGATTTAAAATAAAGGCAACTTTATCAACTTCCTCCGAAAGTTTAAGCGCCTCATCTAAATTGTGGGTATAGCTAAGTTTGATTTCCGAGGTATTTAACCCAAGCAAATTGAAAATAAATTCGTGTAGAATCGTCACATCAAGCGATTTGACTGGCTCGGGCAAATCGTTTGACAAAACTGAGTTTATCATATCCTTGTTTTTCATCTTCAAAATCAAAAAATCATCCCGATCAAGACAAACTCCAAAAACTCCCTTTTGAAAGTTTTTAATAGGAAAGTGTTTTTTGAAATCTTGGCTTGAGTTAGTTTTTATTATCTCAAACTGCGCTGAAATTTTCTCGGAGTTGAATTTATGTTTGAGTTCAACTTTGTCCACATTTGAAATTGTCCTATGCGTTGGCAAGATGACAAGACCTTCCGCTTCCATGTTTGTTAAATATGTCAAGATATAGTCATACGAACTCGGGTAATCCCCCTTATGAAGAGAGGCGATATAATCCCTGAACATCAAGCCCGTTTCGTATCTATGGTGACCGTCTGCGATAAAAATTTGCAAATTTTCAAAAATTTCGCCGACTTTTTCAAAAAATTTCGCATTTTTTATCTCATAAAGATAATGCCACACCTTACCCCCAGATGGAAATTCAAAATTGAAAAGTGGCAAGCTTGGCTTGAACTCATCAATTAATTTTTCAAGTTTGAATTGTGGATCGGAGTAAATTCCAAAGATATGGTCAAATTGTGCGTTTGTTGATTTTAAAAGGTTAAATCTATCTTCTTTTGGTTTTGGGAAGGTTTTCTCGTGCGGGAAAATATCACCCTTGCCGAACTCCTCAAGCTTCATCAAACATATAATTCCAATCCTTTCGTAAAGCTCCCCATCAATTTCAAATTTTTGCTCGTAGATGTAAATCGCCTCTTCATTTTGCTCAACCAACACATTATTTTTTAACCAGTCATCAAAAAATTTTTTGGCTCTTTCGTATCTATCAGCGTCTCTGTTTAGAATCAACCTTATAACATTGAACTCGTGCAGGTCATAAAGCTCGTCCCTTTCCTTTTCGCTTATCACATCGTATGGCGGAGCTACAACTTTTTCAATTGGTAAATTTTTGTTATATATGATGCCTTTAAACGGTTTTATTTCTGGCATTTTAAAATTTCAGTTTTTTAGTCAACTGTGTAACCCAACCTCCTCAACCACGCCTTACTATCTCGCCACTTCTTTCTTGCCTTGACATAAAGGTCAAGATAAACTGGACGACCAAGAAACCATTCAATTTCTTCGCGAGCGAGCGTTCCAACCTTTTTTAACATTTGCCCATCTTTTCCGATTATAATCCCCTTTTGCGACTCCTTTTCAACATAAATTTCAGCTCGGATATAATCGCGCTCTCCTTCCTCCTTTGCCTCTCTAAACTCAACTATTGAAACAGTGGTTGAATATGGTATTTCTTGTCTAAAGAGCTGAAAAATTTTCTCTCGTATTATCTCAGCAACGAAAAATCTCTCGGGGTGCTCAGTTATCATGTCAGGTGGATAAAACGGCGGATGATTTGGCAGGTATTGAAGCAAAACTTTCTTCAATTCATCTATATTTTGACCCTTTAACGCTGAAATCGGTACGATCTCTTTGAATGGGAAAACTTTGCTAAAAAAATCAATTATCGGTAGAACCTCAAGTTTATTGACCAGGTCAACTTTGTTTATAACAAGTATTATCGGCTTTTGATCAACATAGCGTTTTAAAATTTCAAATGGCAATGTTTTTGTTATAGCCTCGTTGGTTTTCACCTTTTTGACATCAACCATAAAAAGAATTATATCAGCGTCGTTAAGAGCGGACTCAGCATATTCCATCATCACCTCCTGAAGCAAATATCTCGGTTTTATTAAGCCAGGCGTATCAAGGAAGACAATTTGATAATTCTCCCCGGTCATTATTCCAATTATCTTATGCCTCGTTGTCTGTGGTTTCGGCGTCACGATTGATATCTTATGCTGGAGCAAAGTGTTAAGCAGGGTTGATTTTCCTACATTTGGTTCACCTACGATTGCAACATATCCGGCTTTGAAATCTTTAAATTCGTTCTCCATCGTTAATTTACCATGTTTGATATTACTTCAACGGCTTTTGGGATAATTGAAATTTTTATCCATCTTAAATTCGTCCCGATTATTTCTCCGTCTGCGTGAACGACAAGATCGGAGTCGGACTTTATTTCTATCTCCCTTGCTTTCATCATCGTCACCTCCGGATATTTGGTATGTTTTCCTTTCAAAACAGTTGGCAAAACCTGAAGAACCCTAAAAATTGAAAGATCGTTTACCAGGCAAACATCAAAAACTTCGTCATTTATTCTCGCATCTGGCGTCAGAAGAAAACCTCCACCGGCGGATTTCCCGTTGCCGATAGCTACAAGGAAAATCCGCCCTGATATGTTCTTATCATCAATCCTGATGTTCATCTCTGGTGTTTTATACTTTGCGAGTGTCTTCAAAAGAGCAAGCGTATAAAGCGGAATCCCGCGAAGATGCTTTATCTTTCTACTTTCATCAGCAGCCATTGCGTCAAAACCAATCCCAACTCCATTTATAAAAAACCTACTTCCGAATGTTCCATCATTTCTTAAAAATTCAATCAAGCCAACATCAGATGCGATCGTTGTTTTCCTTCTTAAAGATTCAATTGCCATCTCAATTTTAAACGGTTTCAAATTTAACATCTTGGCGAAATCATTACCAGAACCAATTGGGATAACTCCAAGAAGTTTTTCAGAGCCACTTTGAAGAATTCCGTTGACAACTTCATTTACTGTTCCATCGCCTCCAGCTGCTACGATAAGCTCTGCCTTCGTCTCTTTTGCTATTTGAATTGCCTCACCTGGCGCCGTTGTTAGTTGAAATC
>JAPYWO010000262.1 GCA_028276305.1 Candidatus Thermokryptus sp. | reverse complement strand
TGGGGACGATGCTTGACCTTTATGAATATCCTGAACAACCAAGATGCATTCACAACATCTTGAACCCAGACATAGTTGAAAGGATACACCGTGAATATATAGAGGCAGGGGCTGAGATAATTGAGACGAATACTTTTGATGCAAATAGATTCCGACTTGAGTTTTATCATCTTCAGGATAAGATTAAAGAAATTAACAAAGCCGGGGTTGAAATTGCTAAGTCGGTTGCGGGTGAAAATGTCTATGTCGCTGGTTCAATAGGTCCCACTGGAAAACTCCTTGAACCTCTCGGTAAGGTTAAAATCCAGCAGGTTAAGGATGCGATAAAAGAGCAAGCTGAAATTTTAATTGAAGCCGGCGTTGACTTGATAATACTTGAAACATTTGTAAGTTTAAATGAACTTGATGCTGCTATTGATGCCGTTAAAGAGGTCTCGGATAAAATTCCGATAATAGCTCAAAAAACATTTCCAGAGGACGGAGCAATACTTGCGACTGATTTCCCGATTGAAGTTGTAAAGCATATAAAAGAAAAGGGTGTGACTGTTGTTGGTTCAAATTGCACCGTTGGACCTCAGAGGATGTTTTCAATCATAAAAAATATGTATCAAAATGATGTCATACTTTCGGCTCAACCTGCAGCTGGGATTCCGACGCTCGTTGATGGGAGGTCGGTTTATCATGCAAGTCCCGAATATCTTGCAACTTATGCCAGACAACTCGTTGAAGCCGGGGTTAAAATCATCGGCGCATGCTGTGGCTCAACTCCCTCGCATATCAAAGCGATAGCTCAAGCGGTAAAGGATATAAAATTGAAGAGACCGAAAATTGAAGTCAAAGAAAAACTACCTTATGAAGAGAAAAGAGAAAGCGTGGTTATAATTGAGGATAAGGGTTCAAACTTTGCTAAAAAAATCGGCAAGAAATTTTTAACCACGGTTGAGCTTGACATACCGCGGGGCGTTGACATGTCGTCTGTGATTGAGGGCGCAAACTATTTAAAAGAAAACGGCATTGACGCTGTTAACATAACAGACGGGGCAAGAGCAAGATTTAGAATGGACCCGGTGGCTATATCGCATCTCGTTCAAACAAAAACAGGAATGGAGACGATAACTCATATCGCTTGCAGGGATAGAAATTTAATAGGGCTTCAGGGATTATTGCTTGGGGCATGGGCGCTTGGAGTGAAAAATATATTGGCGATAACGGGCGATCCAGCTAAAATCGGTGACTTCCCAAATGCGACGACCGTTCAAGATGTTGATTCAATCGGCTTGATAAGGATTTTGAAAAATATGAACCACGGACTTGATGCAATGGGTAACACCATCGGTGAGCCGACGCATTTCCTCATCGCTTGTGCTGTCAATCCAACAGCTCAAAATCTTGATTACGAAATATCACGGCTTGAAAAGAAAGTTGAAGCCGGGGCGCAGATCGTTTTCACTCAACCATTATACGAGATTAAAACGCTTGAGCTTTTCATCAAAAAGATTCAACACTTGAATATCCCCGTCATGCTTGGAATTTTGCCTTTGAGAAGCTACAAGCACGCTGAGTTTTTGCACAACGAAGTTCCGGGGATTTTTATCCCAGATTGGGTTCGTGAAAAACTTTTTCTTGCCCGTGATGACGCCGGGAAAATAGGCGTTGAAATTTCAGCCCAATTTCTAAAAGAAGCAAAGCATCTTGTCCAAGGGGCGTATCTTCTCCCACCGTTCAAAAAATATCACCTCGCGGTTGAAATACTTCAAAAAATTTAAAAACAAAACTTCACCTCAAAATGCTACCAGCCGAGATAATAAGAAAAAAAAGAGATGGAGGAAAATTAACAAAAGATGAAATTTCATTCTTCGTCAATGGCTACATCAAAGGGACAATCCCTGACTATCAAATGTCAGCTTTTCTGATGGCGGTTTACTTTCAAGGCATGGACTTTGAAGAAACGACCTATTTGACGGAGGTTATGTTACACTCTGGGGAAATCGTTGACCTTTCCGATGTCCCGGGTGTTAAAGTTGATAAACATTCAACGGGTGGGGTGGGGGATAAAATCTCCCTTATACTTGCACCGATAGTTGCCTCAGCCGGTGTTCCCGTTCCAATGATATCAGGAAGAGGGCTCGGTCATACGGGCGGAACACTTGACAAACTTGAATCAATTCCGGGATTCAAAACAAACCTTTCAATAATTGAATATAAAAAAGTCATTTCAGAGATTGGTCTTGTCATGATCGGTCAAACTCAAGAGATAGCACCTGCTGACAAAAAGATATACGCCCTTCGTGATGTCACAGCCACAGTTGAATCAATCCCTCTCATTTCGGCAAGCATAATGAGCAAAAAACTTGCGGAAGGGATTGACGCCCTTGTCCTTGATGTAAAGACGGGAAACGGTGCTTTCATGCGCGAGTATGATAAAGCCCTTAACCTTGCACAAACTCTTTTCGCGATTGGGAAAAACTTCGGCAAGAAAGTCATCGCTTTCATCACAGATATGAATCAACCGCTTGGATACGCTGTTGGAAATTGGCTTGAGGTAGTTGAGTCAGTTCAATGCTTGCGCGGTTTTGAAGTTCCAGATCTGATGGAATTAACTTACACCCTTGCTGGGGCTATGATAATGCTCGGTGAAAAGGCAATGTCAATTGAAGATGGGATTAAAATCGCTAAAAAAGTCGTCCATTCGGGCAAAGCATATGAGAAATTTCTACAACTTGTTGAAAGACTGGGCGGTGATGTAAGTTTCATTGAAAATCCAGAAAAATATCCGCTTCCAAAACATTCAATTGAAGTCAAGAGCATGTTTGATGGCTATGTATACGCAATAGACACGCTTGAAATAGGGCTTGTATCGGTTATGCTCGGGGCTGGTAGAACGAAAGTTGATGACCTTATAGACCCGAAAGCGGGGATTGTTTTGAAAAAGAAAATTGGTGATGAGGTTCAAACTGGCGAACCACTTGCGGTTTTTTACACCGATAAAGATGATGTCATAAAACCTGCAAAGGAACGGCTTTTGAAAGCTTTTAAAATAAACACTGAAAAGCCAATCCCACCAAAACTAATTAAAACGATGATTGATTCAGAGGGAATTGAAGAATGGAAATAAAAAAGGGCGGGTTCAAAAGAACCCGCCCCATTAACTTTTACTTCATCAAAACCATTTTCTTCGTAGCAACGAAATCACCAGCCGTGAGCCGATAGAAATACACACCACTTGAAAGTCCAGTAGCGTTGAACTCAACCACATGCACACCCGCTGGCATAACCTCATCTTTCAAAACAGCAACACGCTCGCCAAGGACATTGAACACCTCAAGCTTGACTTTTGATTCTCTCGGCA
>JAPYWO010000002.1 GCA_028276305.1 Candidatus Thermokryptus sp. | reverse complement strand
TTGGGCTTATAATTTGTCCGCACAGTTGAGTGTACCAGAGCTTTTAAATCTTAATTTTGGTGTGTCAAGAAAGAGTCCCGAGTTTAGAGGTTTAACAGATAGATTTGTCAATTCTTCAGCGCGGGTTCTTGCAACGAATTGGGCTTTTTCTGCAAATTTAAACCTTGAGAAAATTTTCCCATCTGCGATTGCTAACTCTGTTCGCATTCCCCTTTCTTATCAGCGCAGTGAAAATATCGCAATTCCAAAGTATATACCGGGCAAGGACATACTTGCAAAAGAAGCTGCAAATCGTTTAAGGCAAAGCGTCCTTGATAGTGGAGGAAGCGAAGAGGAAGCGAATAGAAAAGCTGATAGTTTGCTAACGGTGATTCAGCAAGTTATGGCTTCTGAGACATGGGCAGTTCCTACATTTAACTTTACAATCAATTCACAAAAATGGTATGTCAAAGATTTAATCAACAAGGTCAATTTGGGCTTTAACTTCAATAGAGCAATGTCAAGGGATATAAACACAGAGGTTAGCAAGCGGTGGGCTTTTAATTTTCAGGCGAGTTATTCAACGGCGATAAATCCAATAAGTTTCAAGCCATTTAAATCAATTTTTGAAGGTGTGCCGATACTTGAAGCATACAAAGATTGGGAAATACAATTGACACCGTCAAATTTATCTGGGATGATGAGGTTTGACAGAAGCCAGGAAAATAGGAAGTTCAGGACGAAGGCGACATTTGAACCGACGGCAAGGTCATTCAATGCACAGCGTGGTTTTTCATTTGATTGGAGATTTTCAAATAACGGGCTTATAAACCCGTCGCTTAGATATTCTGTTGACATTGGTAGCAATCTTGTTCATCTTGAGACGGATTCGCTTGGGAGACAGAGAACGACGCGGGAAATTTTGGGCGATATTTTCTTCAAGGACGGTTTGATCAATTTTGGAAGGACGCAAAGTTTATCCCAACAGATTAGTATTGGAACAAATCCGAAAGTACCGCCAATTTTGGGAATTAACAAGTATTTAAATTTGAATTTAAGCTATTCTTCGGCTTATAGATGGCAAAACAACTTTCAACAGGGCTCGCTTGGTCGTGGGGCTGGATATTCTGCGAATTTAAACGCAGGGTTTTCAATTAGGTTGAAATCGCTTGCTGATTCTTGGTTTGGTGAAGAGACAAAATCACCGGGAAGAGGTCGTGGTGCACAAGTTCAGAAGGATACCTCTGAAAAAGTTAGTTCGTCTTTCAGTTTGAAAGATTTTTTGAAAATTTTGATTAAAACACCTTTTCTTGATTACGACAATGTTCAGCTCAATTTCACTCAAACAAACACTGCGATGAACACGGGGCTTTATTCTGAAAGACCCGGGATGGGGAATTTGTTGTCTTGGCTTCCTTTCGTAAGTGATAAAATTGAATACGGACCTTCGCTTTTGTATCAACTTGGGCTTGTCTCTGATCCAAATGGTGGTTTAAAATTTTCGCCTAAGAAGGGTTTTCCATTTTTCAGCTTTGAGCAAAGCCCAGGATTAAGAGCTCCAAACGGAAATCTTGATGATAGCTACACGCAGACGAATAGGATTTCAATTACGACATCAAGACCGCTTTGGCAAGGCGCTTACCTTGATTTGAGTTGGAATATAAATTGGAGTTATCAAAGAAATCAAAGGATTGTAACCGATTCGCTTGGAAATCCAAGAATTACATCGTTTACAAGTTCTGCAACTTTGGGGCGTTCGTTTTTGATGATACCGCCCGTTTTCGTTTTCAGTGTTTTCAAAGGTGGGATTGGTTCGGTTGCGTCAAAATATGCTGAATTTAAAATTGATCCTACGGATAAGAGAAGCGAGGATGAAAAGTTAGCACAGGCGTTTGAGGAGGGGTTTGAGACATTGCCAATATTGAGTAAAATTTTCGGCGGATTTTTACCTCGTTTAAATTGGAGGTTTAGATGGGATGGGCTTGAGAAGTTTTCAATATTCAAGTCGTTTGCGACAAGGGTATCTCTTGAACATTCGTATACATCAAACTTTGAAAAGAGGTGGAGAAGTTTCATCGGTCAACCAATGGCTTTTGAATCGGAAAGGGCTGGGTATGATTTCAATCCTCTCGTCGGTTTGAACTTAACATTTAAACCACTTTGGAATGGGAACTTAACAGGCGGATTTAGATACAGCACATCAACTTATTATGACCTTAATTTCTCCGCTAAGGCGATAGTTGAGACATTTAGGCGCGAGGTTTCTTTCAATTTTAGTTATTCAAAGCGTGGTTTTAATTTGCCGATTTTCTGGCTTTCGCTCAAGAACGATGTTGATATAACGCTGACATATTCATCGTCAAAAAATTCAAGACAGACATATCAAGCAAGGAACTTAACAGAGGCGATACCCCTTGATGGCATTTTAAGGACGACGATGGAGTTTAGGTTCAGATATATGTTAAGCACAAGGGTTACCGGATCGTTATTTTATCGCTTGACGAAGTCAAGGTCTGATTCAAGGAGCACTTTCATACCTGGTTCAACGATAAATGAGGTTGGGATTGACCTTCACATTTCAATCGGGGCGTGAGGTCTTGACAAGAGCGAAAAAATTTTTTATATTTTGCGTGGAAAAAAGTTTTGCTCTTTTCAAAATTTAAAGTGGAGGCAAATTATGATGAAAAGGTTAATTCTTTCATCGCTTTTGGCTCTGTTAGTTTTTGGTTTGGCTTTCGCTGGAGAAACGGGGAAGATAAGGGGAAAAGTCATTGATAAGGAAACGAAAGAACCGCTTCCAGGTGTAAATGTCGTGGTTGTTGGGACTGCCTTTGGAGCAGCGACGGATTTAAAAGGTGAATATGTAATTGTCAATGTCCCTGTTGGGGTTTACGATGTGAGGGCATCATTTGTCGGTTATCGTGCGATGACAGTTAAAGGAGTGAGGGTTTTGCCTGATTTTACAACCGAGGTTAACTTTGAGCTTTCAAGCGAGGCAATCCAAGTTGAAGAGGTTGTCGTAACGGCTGAAAGGAAACTCATACAAAAGGATGCTACTTCAACCGTTACAGCGGTGACAGCGCAGGAGATACAATCAATACCTGTGAACTCATATCAAGAGGTGATGACACTTGCACCAGGCGTGGTGGTGGCAAATAACGGTGGACTTGGAGGCGGAGATAATGGTATCCATGTCAGGGGCGGTAGGACAAGCGAGGTGAGTTATGTCGTTGATGGTATAAGAGTTGATGACTTGCTCTATGGGGGTTCAGCTCTTGATGTATCTCGCCTTGGAATTGCCTCGGTTTCAATTCTTTCGGGTACATTTAACGCTGAATATGGGCAAGCACAATCTGCGGTCGTTAACATAGTCACCCAAGAAGGCGGTTCAAAATTTACAGGTGGTATAAGGGTTGGAACAGATCAGTTTGGAAAACTTGGTTGGAAGGATAATGACTGGGGGACTTTCAGAGGTGAGCTTTCTTTGAGTGGTCCAGTGATTCCAGGAAGTGACTTTGCGACATTTTTTGTGAGCGGGGATAGGAGCTTTACGAGGACTTACCTTAACAGATTTACAGGTCCAACTTATAAAACTCCCGGTGGTAGAGTTGTCCAAAACACATTTGAAAACCTTGGTTTCTTTGACAGCAGATTGAGAGGGAATGCGAAGCTCACATTTAAGTTTTTTGAGAACTTGAAACTTCGCCTCGGTTATGCTATAACCGACAGGAAGAACAAAGGTTATGACCATTATTTCAAGTATCAGTATTTGATGAAGATGCGCGATCCGAATCTTCCGGAATTTCAGGCAACGAATTACAGAACGAGCACGCTTTACACGGCTCATCTAACGCATGCGTTAAGCGGGAACACATTTTATGAGGTCAAATTCTCCCAATTTAACACGAGGTATAAGTATTATGTTTATGAAGAAGAGTTGAAGGGCGACTTTTCAAGGATATTCAGTGCGGTTAGTGGTAACAATCTATTTGACTCAACTTCAAACTATGAATTTGGAGGTCCTTACAGGGTCACGCTTTGGCTTAAAGATGCGCTTAAAGTTGGTTTCCCGCTTTACAGGGATTATGTCATAAATGGCGACACGATAAGGAAAGGGACATATCTAACACCGCAACTTATTGAACGCTTCAAACAAGCTGGATACACGCAAGTTGATTTAATGGCAATTTCAATGGATGACTATGTTCAGCAGTATTTTGTTTTGACAAATACACTTTCAGCAAGTTTTGCAAGTCAGGTTGATAGATACAACTTTGTTAAGCTTGGATTTGAATATAAGCAATATGATTTGAACGATTGGTGGATAAACGGAGTGAATAACTATTGGGACCATCTTGACACTTTGCAACCAGAGGCAACAAGGCATTATGAGACCGCTTATTATAGGTTTAGACCCGTTCAAGCAGCTGCTTACATTCAAGATAAAATTGAGATAGCCGACCTTATCATAAATGTTGGTGTTCGTTTTGATTATCTTAATCCGAAAGCGCCCGATGTTTATAAAGTTATTGATTTGAAGGCGACCGATCCTAATGCTGATATATCAAAGGTTGGAAATGTTAAGCCAAAGTGGCACATAAGCCCACGCCTTGGTTTCTCACATCCAATATCAGACAGAGCGAAAATTCACTTCGCATACGGTCAGTTCTATCAATATCCCGATATGTTCTTCCTTTACAGAAGATTCAACCAGAACAATCCGAATTATCCTTATCCAAACCTTGCGCAAGGATATGAACCGAGAATCGGGAATCCGAATTTGAAACCGGAGACAACTCATGCTTATGAAGTTGGCGCCGATGTAGTTTTAAGCGAAGACATCGTGATGAGTATAACTGCTTTTTATAAAGACACCTATGATTACATATCAACGAAGAGATTTTTCCGTGACCCGTATACTTATACGCAGATAGTTAATCTTGATTATGCGAATTCAAGGGGAATTGAGTTTGCGTTGAGAAAGAGGTTGAGCAACCATTATGCCTTCCAAATCAATTACACATATTCAAGAGCTGAGGGCAATGCCGATAATTGGGCGACTCACTTCTGGGAGGCGTATACTGCTTCAGTGACTGGTTATATACCGCCGAAGAGGACGACGACACTTGCCTGGGACCAACCGCACACGCTTTCATTTATCTTCAATCTCGTTTATGATACTTGGGGGTTGAACTTCATTGGTAACTTTGGAAGCGGTCTGCCATATACTCCAACCGATGCTCGTGGGACTTATTTAACGGGTGAGATTAACAGCGGAAGGATGCCTTGGACTGGGAATATAGATGTCAGAGCGTATAAGACATTTAAGCTTGGTTTTATAAATGCAACACTTTGGGCTGATATAACGAATTTGTTGAACAAGAAGAATGTTTTGAATGTCTTTGATGATTCCGGCAGACCGGATTACAGCACAAATCCTGCGATTTCACCAGAAAATCGTCACAGACCGCACTGGTACAGCGCTCCAAGACATGTTGAAGTTGGGATAGAGCTCAACTTTTAATTTTCAAGTTTCTCTTCCTTAGCCCGCCATATTAAGTGGCGGGCGTTATGAATTTTTATTTACAAAATAAAATTCGGAGATGAAAAATGAAGAAGGTTATCGCTTTTATTCTCACTTTAACTTTAATCGGTATTTTTAGCGGGGTAATCGCACAGGTAAAAGAGGACCCGAATTGGATGACAAAGGAAAAGTATTATAACACGGTTATCGCCCCACAACGAGGTTTGAAACCTCTTTCAAAAGAACTTGGTCCGGGGGATAGAAAAAGGTCGGTTCTTGATGTTGGGAATGTTTGGGCGAGAATTTCAAATGCTGCAACGCTTGGTTACGACAGATGGGGGCTTTGCTGGGAGTTCCCGGCAAGAAGTGGCATTACATACAGATGGACGATGGCTCCTTTGGTTGGAGCAAAGAAGAAAAATCCAGATGGAAGCTATACTAAATTTTTCGCAAGCGGTACAAGAGGAGCAGCAAGGTTCAGCGAGGAAGAATATCAACCTTTGCCGGGTTTTGATGCTGGCTATGTTGATGAGAAAAATAACATAGGAATTGCGTTTAGCGATAAGCCACAGTCCTGGCCAAAGAAATGGCCATCGTTAAGCGATTTGCCAGCACACGCAAGAAAAATTTCATACAATCAACCCAAAGTTGGTTCAACTGGTTTCCCTGGCGTCTTGGATGGAGAAGTCGTTGCCAAGAGAGAAGCTTATTTCGTCGTTACAGATAATGACCCGGACGCCGGGAACAAACCAAAACCAATGGATATACGCCTTGATATTTGGGGATTACAATGGGATGACTTTCTCAATCAGGACTTCATAATTTTCAGATTCATAGTTACAAACATCGGAACTGATACATTGTATGATGTATATGTTGGAATTCACGATGACCCAGATTGCCCAGAGCAAGGCGCTTATGAATGGACGGATGACTTTGCAGCGTTTATTCCAGTTGGAACGGATGTTGAGGGTTATTCACCGAGTGAAGATTCATTGCTTTGGAACTTTACATATCTTTGGGATGGGGATGATAAAGTTGAGGGATTGATAGCTTCAAATGTTGGTTGGGTAGGGTTGAAGTTTCTTGAAACGCCGATCAACCCTGAAACAGGTAAGCCGATGGGGATAACCACATTCCAGGTCTTCCCTTACAGTGAAGCACCGCAAACAGAAACAGCTGAATATGATCAATTAGCAGCTGGAATTATGCCACCTCACAATGTAAATCCGCATCCAAACGATTGGACGCAGACGCCAAATTCATATGGACCTGACATAACTTATGTAGTTGGTTCTGGACCTTTTAAACTTCCCCCGGGTGGACAACTTGCTTTCACATTCGCTTCAATCCATGCGAGAAATAAACGCGATTTATTTAAGAAAGCGATGCTTTGTCAATTGCTTTATAACAACAGCTACCGCGCTGCTGAAGCTCCACCTGAACCATCAGTCAGAGCAGTCGCAGGAGATAAAATGGTTATACTTTACTGGGACGATCGCTCTGAAAAAGGTATTTATTACAAGCCCGATGGAACGATTGATCATATAAATGACAGATTAACAGGGAACAACGCATTTGAAGGATACAAAATTTATAAGAGCACAGATAGAGGACAAACCTGGGGAGAGGCGATAATTGATGCTTTCGGTCAATTTCAAGGATGGATTCCACTTGCAATTTATGATTTGAAAAATGGAATTCAAGGCGAATCTGAAACAAGAAGGCACTTTAACCTTGGAAGCGATGCAGGGATTAGGCATTACTTCATTGACAGGAATGTTAACAATGGGTATGAATACTGGTATGCGGTCGTTGCTTATGACCACGATGATGGTCCTATACCACCACTTGAAAATTCTATTAGAAGCTATCCAAAGGAAGGAACTAACACCGTTGCTGTTATACCAGGTAAACCAGCCTCGGGTGTGACAGTCGGGAGTGCGGATAAAGAAGCTACCCATATCAGTGGAAATAGCGAAGTGAAAATCCCAATCACGGTTTTAGACCCAAGAGCTACAACTGGTAAAAAGTATAGGTTGACCTTCAAGCAAGGGACTACTCCATTTAGTTTGCTTATGGATTTGAAAGATCAAGATGGGAATTATGTCGTCACAATAAGTAGGGACACAATCAAAAATTACCCGTATTTCTACGATCCAGCGCTTGACAATGCTTTGATGTTTGATGGATTGTACTTGCCAGTTCAAGACCTTCCGCCTGATGTTAATTGGGACAAAGTTGTGGATGGCGATAGCGTTCATGTTTACGATGCATTGACTGTTGATTTAACATTTGAAGGTGGGAACGCAGGTGCGACAATTGATTCTCTTTCAAGAGAGGCACTTTCATCTGACTATGAGATAAGAATTGTCAGTAATCCTGTGACATATCCCAAAGTTGGGTCTTCTTTGAACCCGCTTGGTACGACAATGACAGCGCCATTTGAGATTTGGAATGTAACGACGAACACGAAGGTTAACGCTGCTATTCGTGATCGTGGTGCATCCGGATTTAACTGGGATGATTATGATAGAATTTTCATAATTAACAAACCATATCCTGAAAGTAATCCTGGAGCATTCAATGCTTCATCGCTGGCAGATATACCCTACAGAGTCAGGATTTATTCAGAAGCGGTTTCTGTCCCGCCTGGGGATAAAATTAAGATAGTGACGAACAAAATTTTGACAAAGAACGATGTTTATGAATTTAACACTGTGAAGCAAACAACGACGACGATGACCGCTTCTGACCTTGAAAATATAAGGGTTGTCCCAAATCCGTATGTTGTGAGCTCGCCTTATGAGACGGGTAAATATGGAGTTCAAAAGGAAGTTCAATTCCATCATTTACCGCCGAAAGCGATAATAAGAATTTACAATGTCGCTGGTGATCTTGTAAGGGTTATAAATCACGAAGGTGGTTCAATAGCTCGCTGGAACTTGCAATCATACAACGAGCAAGAGGTAGCTTTTGGAGTTTATATCTATCACATTGAAGGATTTGACGAGACAGGAAGGAAGATTGGGGAGGTCGTTGGGAAGTTCGCTCTCATTAAGTGAGGAATTTGCTCGGGCATTTTGCCCGGGCTTTTAAAATTTGAACTTTAAAATAAAAATTTCGGAGGAAAAATGAGGTTTAAGATAATTTTTACCGCATTTATCCTTGCTGTTTTAACAGGGGTTGCTTTTGCGCAGTTTGACAATGTCGGAACCTCAGCTGCTGCATTTCTTAAAATCCCAGTTGACCCACGCGGTTCTGCACTTGCAAGCGCTGTCGTTGCTAATGCAAACGATCCATCCGCAATGTATTGGAATCCCGCTGGTCTTTCACAGATGAGAAGAACTGAGGTGATGTTTGCAAACACCGACTGGATCGCTGACTTAAATGTCGCATTTCTTGGGGTTGGCGTTCCGCTTGGAAATTTTGGAGCAATTGGCGTCGGTATAACTTACCTTTCAATGGGAGATATGCCCATTACCACTTGGCTTGACACGGAAGGAGCAAGTGGTCAAACATTTTCCGCATATGATGCCTGCTTTGCTGTTGGCTATGCAAGGCGATTGACGGATAAATTCTCAATCGGATTAAGTGTGAAGTATGTAACCGAAACGATTTCGCATTCAACCGCAAGCGCTTTCGCACTTGATATAGGAACGCTTTACGATACCGGTTTCCGCGGTCTTAAAATTGGAATGTCGTTTACAAACTTTGGGACGAAATTACGTCTTGAGGGAAGAGACCTTATCATAAAAGTTGACCCATATCCAACCGCTGGATCAAATCCAAGTGATGTCATAGCGAATTTAAAAACGGAAGAGTGGTCTCTGCCTTTGACATTTCAAATGGGCGCAACATTTAACTTGATTGAAAGTGAAAGCTTTAGATTTACTGTGAACGCTGATTATAGGGATGAAAGGGATTACAGAGCCCTTGGTCTCGTCGGTGGCGAGTTTGCCTTTAAGGAGATGTTTTTCGTCAGAGTTGGCGGGATGAAAAGGTATGCGGTTGATGAAACGCACGGGAAGTTCACTCTTAATGCTGGCGCGGGTGTAAGGGTTAACATACCTGGTTCAAATATCGGCTTGAAGTTTGATTATTCATATTCAGACCTTTATAGATTAAAACAAGCCCACAGGATTTCTCTTGGGGTCGTGTTGTAAATTATTTGCATTTAAAATGGCTCAGCCACACTGGCTGAGCCCTCTTTTTATCCTTGAAAACTTTCCGTTCTTTCCTTCCGTCATAAAAATAAAAAATCCCAAAAACAATGAAAAAACTCATCGCTTTTCTGCTTTTCTTTGTTTTGAATTTGTCCTTTGGGGATGACTTTAAATTTTGGAAAGATGGAGTTTACAACCCCAAAATACCAACACCTAAGCAAATACTTGGGTATGAAATTGGCGATTTTATAACTGAACATTATGAAATGGAGCGTTATATTGACACGCTTGCAAAATCATCGGATAGGATAAAGGTTATCAGATATGGGCAATCATACGAGAGAAGAAATATGTATCTTCTCATCATAAGTTCGCCAGAAAACCTTGCCCGACTTGATGAGATAAGAGCAAACATAGAGAAGTTGACCGACCCAAGGGTTACAAATGAAACACAAGCGAAAAGGATAGCCGAGGCGACACCGATAATTGTGTGGTTGAATTATTCAAACGATGGCGACGAAACAGCAGCTTTTGAAGCTGGGATTCAAGTTGCGTATCAACTTTGCGCTGGTGAAGATGAAACAACGAAAAAAATTTTGAAAGATGCAGTTGTCATAATAAATCTCCCTCATAATCCCGACAGTCATCAAAAAGCTGTTTCCTGGTTCAAGGCGACATTTGTAGGCAAATATGGTAATCCAGACCCTTACGCTTCTGAACACCGCGGTGATTGGCGTATGAAGACGAATTATAACCATTATTTGATTGACCTAAACCGAGACGCTTTCGCTTGTTCTCAGATAGAAACGCAAAATGTCGTTGAACAATTGCATTATTGGAATCCCCAGGTCTTCGCTGATCATCACGGTGAAACGAAGAATATGTTTTTTGTCCCTTACGCTCCGCCTGTAAATCAAAATCTCCCGCCGACGACAAAAAAATGGGCAAGGGTAATCGGGCTTAACATCGCACGGGGTTTTGACGATTACGGTTGGAGCTATTATACGGGTGAAGTTTTTGATTTGCATTATCCCGGATATTGGGATTCTTACCCAGCTCTTAATGGAGCAATTGGTATGACATTTGAAACGGATGCGGGCGGTAGAAAGGGATTTCAATATGAAAGGGAAGATGAAACCGTTATAACTTTCAAAGATGGAATTCACCACCATTTCATCGCTTCAATGAAAACGCTTGAAGCTTCTGTAAATCACAGGGTAGATATCTTGTTTGACTTTTACAAATTCAGACAAACTGCGCTTGAAGAAGCAAGAAAAGAACAGTATAAACAATTCGTGATCGTTTCAGATAAAGACAGAGAGAAGACAGCAAGATTTATTGAATTGTGCCTCAGGCATAAGATTGAAGTTTACCAGGCATTGGAAAGTTTTACGAGTCCTTCAGCAAGGAGTTATTTTGACAAAAGCACAAGGAAAATCACTTTCCCAAAGGGCTCGTATATAATTCCGATCTATCAGCCACAGAAGCGACTTGTTAAAGCTCTTTTTGAACCCGACCCGCAGATGGAGGAAGAATTTTTGAAGCAAGCAAGATTTGCATACGAATACAACAAAAAGCTTGGGAAAAATGTGAGAAAATTGCCACTTGGTTTTTACGATGTCACAGCTTGGGCTTTGCCATTGGCTTGGGGGATTGATTGTTACTTGACAGAGGATGAAGCAAAAGTTAAGGTTGAAAAGATAACCCAAAAACCAAGTTTTAAATTTCAAACCCCAGCTGATACGCCCAGATACGCCTATGTTTTTAAATACGAAACCGATGCATCCGCAAAACTTCTTTCAAAACTTCTATCAAACGATTTCAAAGTCGCCGTCGCTTCAAGGTTTTTCTATTCCGAAGACGGGACATACTTCCCAAGAGGAACTATCATTGTCAGGGTTGAGAGAAACAAACATGTTCAAGATTTTCATCAGATGATTAAACAATTCGCGAGCGAAGCAAATGTGGACTTATATTCAATCAACACTGCATACACGGAGAACGGCATTGACCTCGGTTCAAATTGGGTGATTGAGTTAAAAAAGCCGAAAATCGCGGTTTTAACCGAAGAACCGGTCAGCCAGAATTCATATGGCGCCATTTGGTTTATGCTTGATCGGATGTATGAATATAACTTTACACCGTTAAGATGGGATTATTTCTCAAGCGTTGACTTGTATAGATACAATGTTTTGATCATTCCTGATGCAAGTGCGAATCAGCTGAAAAATTTACTCGGTGAAAGTGGGGTTAAGAAAATAAAAGAATGGGTTTCAAATGGCGGTGTCCTCGTTACCTTGAAAGGCGCTTCTGTCTTCCCGACTTTGAAAGGGGTTGAACTTTCAAGCGCTAAACTTCTCGGTGAGGGTAAATCAGACGAAGACGATGAATATGAGGAAGAGAAACCCAAAGCAGAAAAAGATACATTGAAGGAAAAGGAGAAAAAACCAAGGGAAAGGGTTGAATTTACCCCTGGGGCAATTTTCAGGGTTAAACTTGATACAATGCATTATCTTTCTTTTGGCTATGGTGATGAAATCGCTGTGCTTGTTTATTCAAGTTTAATTTTTGAGAAATCAAAAGATGGGGCAAACCCGGGTATTTTCGCTGAAAAAGATGTTCGTTTGAGTGGTTTTGTCTGGGAAGATATGGAAAAAAAATTCCCAGGCAAAGCGTATTTAATTGAAGAACCAGTTGGTCGTGGAAAGGTTATTATGTTTGCGGATGACCCGAATTTCAGATTGTTCTGGTTGGGCTTAAACCGGCTATTTTTAAATTCAATTTTCCTTTCGCCAAGTTTTTGAAAAAATTTTTGCTTTGTTTTATATTTAACTCAGGGTGGGTTTTCCCACCCTCAAAAATTAATTTAGTTCGTAAATTGAGATGTCAAACCGTGAAAATTTTCATCACTTAAAATAAAACTCGCTTTAATCTCATGCCTGTGTTCGGGGAAAATAATGGGGGCGTTGAAAAAACCGTCAAACTTAATGCGGGGGATTTTTTATGCGATTGAAAATCATCCTATCAGCTCAGCATTTCCCTGTAACAATACCCGCAAATTACAACCATCTTCTATATGCCGAGATAAAGAGCAAAATAAAAAAACATAGTGATATTTTCGCAGGGGATAAACGACTGATGCGACTTGGAATTTTGAAGGACAAATTCAGGATTTATACATTCTCATTCCTTCGCTTCAAAAATTTTATGATAACCGACGACGCAAAAATTAAAATAAACCAACCGGATGACTTTAACTTTTTTATCTCATCTCCAATTGACTCATTTATTGAGGGGATGGCGATTGCTTTTCTAAGAGACGGCGATTTTAAAGTCGGCGATGTGAATTTTATTGTGAAATCAATAAACAAAATTGACCTACCGAAATTTAACACCGAAATGAAACTTCGCCTCCTTTCTCCAATTGCTGTTCTAAGGGGTAAAGCACCGGGAAAGTTGTTTTTAACCCCCGATGATCCGAATTATTTTGATAAGATAAAGGAGGACCTGATTGTGAAGTTTAGCTTCCTTTATAATGAAAAGATAGAAAAGGTGGATTTTGAGATGAAATTTGACGAGGAATATATTAAATCAAGAGGTGGGAAATTTTCAAAACTTATAAAGTTCGGCAGGTCAAACATAAAGTGTTTTCTTGCTCCTTTTGTAATCAAAACAGATCCAAGGTTGATAAAAGTTGGCTATGAGTGGGGATTTGGGCATAAAAATCATCTTGGCTTCGGGATGGCTGTCATTGAAGAAAGCAGTGTTCAATCGTAGTACGGTTCAATCTCTTTGCTCAAATACTTTATCACCATCGCAACGATTCCAATATCGTCAAGGAATCCAACGATCGGCGAAATATCCGGTATTGAATCAAGCGGAAGTATAAAGTAAAGCAGTGCAAATACAACAATTGCTTTTTTTATGAGCGGAATTTTGGGGTCTTTCATGTATTTATACAGGGCTAACAAATCGCGCTTGAAGCCACTTTTCCCTTTAACGCTTGCGAGTTTTGACCAGAAGTTTTGCTCAACATATTTAATCTCTTTTTCGCTTATCTTTCCGTTTATGTAAACCGATGTGTCAGCGCCGGCAATTTCGTTAAAATTTTCCCTCATAAAAGTGAATAAATTTTTTTAACTTGCCACTGTCATTTCTTCAACGAGAAAGGTCGGTGAAGCGATATTCCCGTAAAAAATCAAATCATTTCCAATAAGTGAAATTTTCCGCAATATGTTTGACAGATTATCGGCAATTGTGATTTTATCAACCGCGAATGCAATTTCACCGTTTTCAATCCAGAGACCACTCGCTCCCTTTGAAATGTTGCCGGATACGATGTCAACACCAAAACCAATCAATTTGGTAACAAGCAAGCCCTCTTTTACTTGTTTTATTATCGCTTCGGGGTCTTTATCTCCGGGTTTCAGGTAAAAGTTCAAGGGTGAAGGTGAAGGTAACGTGTTATATCTTCTGTATGCGTTACCTGTTGGTACTTGACCGAGTTTTTTGGCTGTGATTGAATCAAGGAGAAATGTCTTTAAAACGCCATTTTCAATTATTGCCTTTTCTTTGGTTTCAATCCCTTCGTCGTCAAATGGTTTTGAACCAATTTTTTTGTCAAGGCATCCATCGTCAATTATAGTTACATTTTCCCCAGCAATCCTTTCACCAATTTTATCGGAAAGGAAACTCATCTTTTTAAAACTATTTTTCCCGTTCGTTGCGGTTGCGATATATGAAATTATCACTGGTCCAGTTGTTGGATCAAATATGATAGGATATTTCCCCGTTTTGATTTTTCTTGGATTGAGGAGTTTGATAGCTCTTTCGCTTGACTTTATAGCAACATTTTCTGGCGGTTCTAAATCATCAATAAATCGCCCAATTGAATTATAAAAACCCGTTTGACTATTTGAATTTTCAGTTGCAATGGTTGAACAGTAAATTTCAAAAATCGTTCCTTCATATTGACCGATGAATCCGTTGGAGTTCGCAATTGTTCGCCTTTGTATCAAGTTTCCAAATCCGGTTGATTCAACTTTTATTCTGCGATCGTGTGATTTTGCTTTTCTTTCAATTTCCTTCGCAATTTTAATCTTTTCTTCAATGCTTATTGAATAGATTGACGGGTCAAAAATTTTTATTTCCTTGGACTTAAAGTTGTCGTTTTCCGGGAGGGAATTTTCGGGTTCTGGGGTTGAATTTTGAGCAAGTGAAATCGCCTCTTCGGTTACTTTTTCAAGCGCGAAGTGTGAAAAGTCGGTTGTGTATGCAAATCCAATTTTTTTATCCTTAAAAACTCTTATCCCAAGCCCCTTTGTTATCGCATTTTTTATGGACTCTATTTCTTCGTCTTTTATCACAACGGAAAACTCTTCATCCATTGCGATGAAAACATCACATTCATCTGCGCCTTTTTGGATCGCCCTTGAAATTATTGACTTGGCAAGTTCTATCAAATCCATCTCATTTCGCTTTCTTCTTTTTTGTAAATTTAAAACATTTCAATAAAACTTTGAAATTTTTGACCAAAGCGTTAAATTTTAGAAAAATTCAGAAAAACAAATCTTGTGGGCAATGGCGAAAAAGAACGCTGAGACATC
>JAPYWO010000260.1 GCA_028276305.1 Candidatus Thermokryptus sp. | reverse complement strand
TGGGTGCGGTTCTTTCAAAGATAATCTCTGGCTTTGCTGGTTGGCCTGTTTTCATCTCAGTTGGAGCGATTCTCCTTGCATTTGGATTTTCAGCTGGTGTTGGGATTTTCTTCGGTTTTTATCCCGCGAGAAAAGCAGCAAACCTCAACCCGGTAGAAGCGTTAAGATACGAGTAAATTTGATATTTTCCGTTTTGGAGTTTAAATTTTCTGCAAAAAAGATTCCCCAATGATAAAGAATGCCATAGCCAAGATTGTTAACGGCGAGGATTTAACTTTTGAAGAGTCCTATTTTACGATGAAACAAATAATGTCGGGGGAAGCAGACCAAGCGCAAATTGCGGGTTTCCTTGTTGGATTGCGCATGAAAGGGGAGACACCTCACGAGATAGCTGGCTGTACAAAGGCAATGGTTGAGAAAGCAATAAAAATTGATTTTGACGACGAAAATTTAATTGATACATGTGGGACTGGCGGAGATGAAGTCGGAACATTTAACATTTCCACCGCATCAGCGATAGTTGCAAGCGCCTGTGGCGCAAAGGTTGCAAAACACGGAAACAGAGCTGTCTCAAGCAAATGCGGAAGCGCTGATGTCTTAAAGGAACTTGGCGTAAATATTGAACTTTCCCCACAAGAAGCAAAAAAATGCCTTGAAGAAATAGGCATTGCTTTCATCTACGCCCCGCTATATCACACCGCAATGAAATACGCCGGACCAGTAAGGCAAGCGCTTGGAATAAGGACAATTTTCAACATACTTGGACCTTTAACTAACCCTGCTCAAGCAAAAAGACAAATAATTGGCGTATTTTCTGAATCGCTTACGGAAAAAATAGCGCTTGTTTTAAAAGAGCTCGGAAAAAAGCACGCACTTGTTGTACACGGCGCCGGTGGCATTGATGAAATTTCTATCTCGGGACACACAAAAATAAGCGAATTGAAAAATGGCGAAGTTAAAACCTATGAGATAAATCCCGAGGAATTCGGATTCAAAAAATGGGATTTAAATCTCATCCTCGGCGCTGATGCGAAAACAAACGCAGAAATAATCAAGAAAATTTTTGACGGAGAAAAAGGACCGCAAAGAGATGTAGTACTTTTAAACTCCGGAGCTGCTGTTTATATCGCTGGTCTTGCTGATTCAATTCAAGATGGGATAAAAATAGCTCAAGAGGCGATAGATTCGGGAAAAGCAAAGAAAAAACTTGAAGAACTTGTCCGCATAACAAATAGCTTCAAGAAATCGTAAATTATGCTCTTAATCTCAATAGCATTTATCACAATTGGAATCATAATCTCATCCGTTGAACACGCTGTGATATCTCTTGAAGATGAAGACAGGTTGAAACAAAAAACGATTAACAAAATAGAAAAATTTAAAAGAAATCCGCTCCACTTTACCTTTGGCTCCCTCATCTTAAAATTTTTTCTCTTCTCGCTTGGATTGATAATTTTGATGTTAAGTGCAAATGAGGAAATTTTATCTTTAATCGTCGTAGCGATCTTCTCAATTTTTGCAATTTCGCTTCATCAAATTCTTAAAAAATTTTCAACCGAAAATCCAATTCTGATCTTGCGAACCTTTGAACCCTTTCTCTTTCTTTTATCCCTGTCGTTTAAGTTCTCCTTTTTATTCCATGAAAGCTTTGTCAAAAAAATTGTTGAATTGGATTTAAATCTTGCAAAGCGAAAATTTGAATTTCTCCTCAGCACATCCGGACAAGGTGAGATATTGGATGAAAACCAAATGTTACAAAATGTCCTTGAGTTCAAAGACAAAACCGTTCGTGAGATTATGGTTCCGAGGACAAGGGTTGTAGCGCTTGACATAAACGCACCGAGAGAAAAAGTCATAAAAGTTGTTTTAAATGAGGGATATTCCCGACTTCCTGTTTACAAAGATAACATTGACAACATAATCGGAATCGTCTACGCAAAGGACTTGATCAATTATATTGAAGAGCCGAATTTATTTGTGCTTTATGATTTGTTAAGACCTGCGTATTTCGTCCCAGAGACGAAAAATATAAGCGAACTTTTGAGAGAGTTGCAAAAAAATAAAATACATATGGCTATTGTAGTTGATGAATACGGGGCTTTCAAGGGAATTGTAACGCTTGAAGATATACTTGAGGAAATCGTCGGTGAAATACACGATGAATATGATAAAGTTGAAAAGAACTACGAGGTCTTAAAAGATGGTTCAATAATAGCCGACGCTGGGATGTTGATAAGTGACTTTAATAAAAAATTTGGCGAAGACATACCCGAGGGAACTGACTATGAAAGCATTGGCGGTTTCGTATCAAAAATCGCAGGGAAAATCCCAAACGAAAACGAAAGGATTAGATACAAAAACCTTGTCTTTGAGGTCACAAAGAGAACGAAGCAAAAGATAACCGAATTAAAAATCACAAGGGAGAAAGAAAAGTGAACTTCATTGAGAAGATCGTTGAAAGAAAAATTTACGAGGTTAATAAAGCGAAAGAAAACTTGCCGTTAAAAGACCTGATCAAAATATCTTCTTCATCAAAATATGAAAAGAGAAATTTCGCAGAGGCGATAAAACGAAATGGTGAGATAAAAATTATAGCAGAGATTAAAAAATCATCACCGAGCGCTGGAAATTTATCGGATGATAATTTTAACCCCATTTCAATAGCGAAAGATTATGAGACATCTGGAGCAAATGCCATATCAGTTCTAACCGACTTTGAATTTTTCAAGGGGCGGAAACAATACCTTCCGCAGGTGAAAAATGCTGTTAAAATCCCAGTTTTAAGAAAGGACTTCATCATTGATGAGTATCAAATTTATGAATCAAAATATCTTGGCGCGGACGCAATCCTTTTAATTGTCAGAATAATTGATGATGTTCAACTTGAAGATTACATTTGGCTTGCAAACGAACTTGGGCTTGATGTACTGGTTGAGGTTTACGACAAACACGACCTTGCCAGAGCATTGAAGATATCTCCATACCCCAAAATCATAGGAATAAATAACCGCGATCTCGCGACTTTCCAAACCGAAATAAACATATCACTTGAGATGTCAAAATACCTTCCCGAAGATGTCATAAAGGTAAGTGAAAGCGGTATCAAAACGAGAGATGAGGTATTAAAAATAAGTGATGCTGGGTTTGATGCAATCCTCATCGGCGAGACGCTGATGCGAGCAACGGACAAAAACAAAAAAATGAAAGAACTTCTATGTCTGTAATTGTAAAAATTTGTGGTATCACAAATTTTGATGACGCGATAAACGCTGTTGAATCCGGCGCAGATATGCTCGGATTTGTTTTTTATCCCAAGAGTAAAAGATACATTGAGCCAGAAAAAGCAGCGGAGATCATCCGCGAGGTCTCAT
>JAPYWO010000259.1 GCA_028276305.1 Candidatus Thermokryptus sp. | reverse complement strand
ATGTATTTCTTTAAATTCGGGAATTGGTTTCCGTCTCCAATTTTTGGCGATGGCGAAAACTTTATAGCGAGATTTCCCCCATTTAGAAAATTTTCAATCGTCAAATGGTTCGTTGAACTGCAAAATTGCGATGGGAAGATTTTGAAATTTCCAGAAAAAGGTTTCAAATTTTTCCTTGCAATTTAAAAAGAAAATCGCAAAATGAAATTGAACCGAAGAGAATTCCTCAAGGCGTCGCTTCTCGGAATCCCGGCTTTTATGCTTGGCGGTGAAAGTAAAGATGAACCGAAAGTTGAAAGGGTAAAAATCAAAATAAAAAATCTACCCGAGCCATTAAAAGGTTTAAATATTGCGCTTATAAGCGATATACACTCGGGTGTATTTATGACAAGGGAAGAAATGGAAAAATTAGCAGACATTTTAAACAATTTAAATCCCGACTTAATCCTCATGCCTGGCGATTTCGTAACTTCAGACCCAGAGGAAATTTACCCTCTAATAGAAGCATTTAAAGATATCAAAGCAAAATATGGCATTTTCGCAACCCTGGGAAATCACGAATTTTTCAGAAGAGGACAAGATAAAATAGCCAAAGCCATTGAAAGTATTGGCTTCAGGGTCCTAAGAAACCAAAGTGAAAAGATAAATATAAACGGTGAGCATTTCTATATCGTTGGGATTGATGACCTTCGCTATGGGGCTGACCTTGATAGAGCGTTAAAAAATGTTGAGCGAGAAAGATTTAAAATCCTTTTATCACATAAACCATACGATTTTCCAAAGTTCGCACGATACCAAATTCATCTCACTGTTTCAGGTCATACACATGGTGGGCAAATTGTCTTCGCGAAGATTGATGACATTTATATAGCGCCTGCTTCGCTTGTGTCAAGATTTATATCAGGGCATTATAAACTTGGCGATTCACATTTATATGTCACCCGTGGAGTTGGTGTAGTTGGGATACCGATAAGAATAAACTGCCCGCCGGAGATAACTAACATAACGCTTATTTAAAAGCGGGGCGCAAAAGCGCCCCTTACATCTTATTCCTCCGCCTTCTCTTCTTTCTCCTCCTTCTTAGCGGACTTCTTCTCTTGCTTAATCTGTTGTATCTCAACCCTTATTTCTTGGGCAAGCTTACGCAATTCCTGCATCTTCTTTCTCAGCCTCGTCCCGGCAGACATAACCCCCTTTTCATAAAACTTCTTAAAATCATCCTCAAGGGAGCTGACAAATTCTTGCAGTTGCTGAAATCTGTGATGCATTTTTACCTCCTATGGTTTAGTTTTTAAATTGGGATTTATACTTTAACCCTCCCTTTTGCGACAGCTTTTAAATGTGCCTTCTTTAGGTTTTCAACGAGTTCTGACAATCTATGATATAAATTCTTTTGCTTCCTTGGTTTTCTCTTGGCAAGAGCGTAGGAGACAAGTATCGGCATTGCAATGGTTGAATCGGTATAACAAACGACGGCATCGGGTAATTTTTCAGGGTCAACCTTGCCCCAACTTACCGCTTCGGATGGCGTTGCCCCAGAAAGACCCCCAGTGTCAGGTCTTGCATCGGTTATCTGCAAGAAATAATCATGACCTTTTTCATCTATTCCGAGAACTTCCTGTATTTGTGGCTCGGTTTGAAGCAAGAAATTCTTCGGTGAGCCACCGCCGAAAATCAAAACAGCACTTTTACCACCAGACGCTTTCGCTCCATAAACTATCGCTGCTGTTTCATTGACATCCCTTGCGATGTCTATCTTTATTTTATAACCGTTCAAAACCAACCCAGCTAAATTCATACCAATGGAACTATCCCCGGGCGAAGATACATAAACAGGGACTCCATATTTATATGCTGCTGAAAGAATGCTCATATTTTTAATCCCGAGGACCTTTTCGCGCTCATAAACATATTTCCCAAGCAAATAATGAAACTCAGCCGTTCCCATTTCCTTTTGAAATTCAGGTCCTTTCAAAACCTCTCTTATAAAAGCATCCGTTGAAAGCAAAACCTCATAATCAAACAAAATGTCGTAAATCCTTATCACCCCTTCCCTTCTCAAAATTCTATCATCAACAAACGGCGTCCCACGGTGCAGGTTATGCCCGATTGAAAAATGAATGTCATGATACAAGTTCGCCCCTGTTGAAACAATCCAATCAACAAACCCAGCTTTTATCAATGGAACAACACAACTTCCGCCAAGTCCAGCCGGGGTAAGAGCACCCGTTAAACTCATACCAACCGTCACATCATCCGCAAGCATTTTTTCAACGAACAATTGACACGCTTCCCTTAATCTTCCAGCGTTATAAGCCTGAAAATACTCATCAACAAGTTTAGTAACCCTTATATCAGGTTCAATTGGCTTACGATTTATCGGTTTCCCAGAAAGCAGTCGCCTCTTGTTCAACCTTACCTCTTTTTTACTTTTAAAAAACCAATCAAATTTTAAAAATTTTCACAAATAAAGCAAATTTTAAACCCCTCAAAATCCCACCCATTTTATTCAAAACCACCCCTAAAATCAACGAAAAACTGAGCCCGTCCAATGTCATTTCTTGCAATTCCAACGCTTAAAATCAAATCGTAAGGCAAAATAAAGTTAAGCCCAACTCCATAACCGCCCAAATACTTCAATTTCAAAGCACTTTCACCGTTAAACCAGGTCTTCCCAACATCACCGAACAACACAAAATCAACCCCAAACCTCAAAATTGAGAACTCCTCAAGCGGTGCTTTATCCCACTTGAAAAATCTTTGCTTTATAAACGGAATACGATATTCAATCGTCCCAGCAAATATATTCTCCCCTTCAAAAACATCGTTAAAATAGCCCCTAATCCTCTCGTCATATCCGAAGTAAAAGTGCGAATAAACTGGAATTTCCCTGCCAAATGAATTTAAAATGAAAAATCTACCAGCGATCAATCCAATTCCAATTTTTTTAAAACCTTGAAATTCTAAACCGCCTTGGAGGAAAAAACGATCAAAGTTAACGAGACGATTGAACTTATATCCAACGCTCACCAGAAAACCACGGCTTGGATAAATCGGTATATCCCTTGTATCGTATTTAAATCCGCCCCCGAAGACAAACATTTGATCTTTCCCCGACGGAGAAAGTGTCTTTGTATATGGAACTTCCCCTGTGGTTGATACCTCCCTGAAACCGATATTCCCCCAAAACCTTTTATAAAGCCCATATCTTTTGCCAAATGTCAAAGCAAAGGAAAGATGTCTTTCATAGAAAGAGCCGAATTCCTCTTCAAGGATTTTGCTTCTATTTTTGACCCTTTGATAAAAAACTTCTACTGAATAAAACAAATTCTTACTTCCCAAAACCCAAGGATTTAAATACTCTGCTTCAATCCAGG
>JAPYWO010000258.1 GCA_028276305.1 Candidatus Thermokryptus sp. | reverse complement strand
AGGAAAAACCTATAAAATGAAATTTGGTCATCGTGGCTCAAATCATCCTGTTAAGAACTTGATCACAGGAAGGATTGAAATAACATCGCAAAATCACGGCTTCGCTGTCCACCCTGACTCAATAAATCCTCGTGAAGCTGAAATAACCCATATAAGCTTGAACGATGGAACTGTTGAAGGATTGAGATTAAAAAACTTCCCCGCCTTTTCAGTCCAATATCATCCCGAAGCATCACCCGGACCACACGACAGCGATTATATCTTCAAAGAGTTCATTTCGCTTTTGGAAAGCTCCAGATAAATTGAGAATCCCTTCAAATTTTTTTATCTTTAAACCGAGAATCTCTCAAAATGACATAGACAATATGCTGACAGGTTTCAAAAAAGTCATAACCGCACTTTTGATCTCAATTTTCGTAATTTTTTTGAGAACCCTTGATCTATCTTTGCTAAACGAATTGGATCGTCTCTTCTACCAGGTAAAATTTAAACTTCGTGGCGAAGGGCAAATTGACTCATCAATTATCTTCTTATATGTTGATGATGCCGAGATTCATTCACTTGGGGGTTATCCGTTAAAAAGAACCTATTGGGCGCTTCTCGTGAAAATTTTGACCGAGCTTGATGTCAAAGTTATAGGGCTTGACTTAATAATTGCAGAAAAGAATCCAGATTATCCCGAAAGAGATGCAATACTTGTTTCAACAATAAAGGAATCAAAAAGGGTGTGCCTTGCCGGGAGCTTTTCCGAAATTGAGGGAAAATTCAACGGCAAAGGTTTAATTAAACCTTTTGATGAACTTCTTGGATCGGCGAAGGGATTTGGACATTTAAATTATATCTCAAATGGTTTCCCATCAAAAATTCCGCTTTTCATATCAAGTGAGGACGAGCCGATACCTTCCTTTTCGCTTGAACTTGCAAGATTGTACTACGGGATTGAAAAGAGTTCAATAAAAGTTTTTAATGACAAAGTTCTTCTCGGAAACATTGAAATACCTTTAAATGATGGCTGTATGCTGATAAATTACTGTGGAGGGACTAAATCCCTGCAAATGTATTCTGTTGCGGAATTTATAAGTTCATACGATGCATTTAAATTTGGTGGTGAAGCGAAAATTGACTTCAAAAAGTTCAAAGATAAAATTGTTTTGATTGGAATTTACAGCGAAAACCTCGGTCAGGTTGTTCAAACACCATTTGATGACAAATTTCCTGCAACGGGGGTTCACGCAATGGCGCTTGACACGATATTGAGAAGTAAATTTTTAACCGAGTTATCCCCACCATTTGAATTCGTGTTAATTTTTCTCTCCACCGCACTGGTCATTTATACCTTCTTTTCGGAGAAAATTTCACCTCTGAAAAAAATAGTGCTTTCACTTTTGACGATCCTCATTTTCTTAACCATCACCATCATTTTATTTACACTTGGGCTATCAATTTCAATTTATCCAATTTTAAGTTTGGCTGGGGCATTTTCAACTGGGCTTATTTACACACTTGAGGTTCAAAGGAGAAAAACCGTTGAGCTTGAGCTTGAAAGAGAGAGAATTGAAGAGTTGATCCGTGAGAAAGAGTTGCTTATAAGCGAGCTCAAAAACAAAATTGAGAAACTTGAGGGTGAGGATGAGAAGATCAAAGCAAGGTCAAACCTTGAAAATGTTTACAGCCAGGTAAGGGAATTAACATCAAGGTTTGAGGATTTATCGGCTTTTGAGATCGCAAGGGAAGAAAAGGTTGAAAACTTTGAAGGGATAATTTACATTGACGGCGGGAAAATGTCGGAAGTTATCTCAACAATTAAAAAAATCGCACAATCTGATGTTCCTGTCCTGATAACGGGTGAAAATGGGGTTGGGAAAGAACTTGTTGCAATGGCGATACATAGAACAAGCGATCGTAGGGATAAAAAGTTTATCGCTGTAAATTGCTCGGCGATTCCAGAGACGCTACTTGAAAGCGAGCTCTTTGGATATGAGAGGGGAGCTTTCACGGGTGCATTCCAAAGAAAAAAAGGAATTTTTGAAACAGCTGATGGTGGGACAATTTTCCTTGATGAAATCGCTGAAACGAGCGAACAATTTCAGACGAAAATTTTAAGGATCGTTCAGTCGGGCGAATTCAACAGAGTTGGCGGAAGGGAAATTTTAAAAGTGAATGTAAGGATAATTGCAGCGACAAATAAAGACCTTGAAAGAGCAGTGAAAGAGGGCAAGTTCAGAGAAGACCTTTATTACAGATTAAATGTAATTCGCATCCATATACCACCCTTGAGAGAAAGGAAGGAAGATATACCAGCTCTTGTTGAACACTTTTTAAAAAAGTTTAAAGCAGAAGATATGAGGGTTTCAACTGCTGTAATGGAGGCATTTTTAAATTACGATTGGCCCGGGAATGTACGACAATTGGAAAGCACGATCAGACGAGGAATTATTTTCGCAAAGTCGGAAGGAAGAAATTTAATCCAACTCAAAGACATACCAGATGAAATCATAAACTTTGTCCGGGGGAAGATGGACATTGAAGGGCAAATTTTAAATCTTTTAAGGGAGAAAAAATTTTCACACAGTTCAATATCAGAGACAGCAAACGAACTTGGGTTGAACCGTGGCACTGTTGCGGAATACCTTCGTGGAATTTGTTTCAGATATTTATATGAGAGCAACTTTGACATTGATAAGGCATCCAGTGAAATCGCCGGGAACGATAAGGAATCCATTGAAAGGGTCAAGAAAAAAATTCTTGAGCATCTTGAAAACTTTTTTGAGATACTTTCGGCATCAGGGCAAAATTGGGAAATAAAAGCATTGATAAAGTCAAAATATAAAAATCTTCCATCGCGATATCACCTTTATCTTGAGCAGACCGCAAGAAGATATTTAAGCGGAGAAATGCTTGGAAACTTAAAACCCAGCGTTTCAAAGGGAAAACCCAGCATTTGAATTAGGATAAATTGATTGAGATTTAATAAGTTTTAAAATGGCACGAAAATTGTGCTTTATGTTTAGCGAAGGACTTCAAAAACAAAATTTGGATTTTGCCATGTTGCGAAATATGTTTTTATTCGGGTTAGCAATCACAGCAATCCTTTTAAGTGGCTGTTCCAAAGGAACGGAGCCAACGAGCGGGCTTGTCCCGGTTGAATTGACCCTAAAAGGTGAAACAGCGGGGAACATAACATTTGCGAAGTCAGTTGGGCAGGTTGACTCAATTAAAATTGACTTCGCTATAATCGTTTTGAGATGGATTCAATTTAAGCAAAACATTGACACTGTAAAGGTGGATTCATCCTGGGATGAGCAAAACATGATGGATATGGAACGAAAGATGAGAATGATGGACAATGACCCGACGATAAGATTTAAAGGACCGTTTTTCGTTACACT
>JAPYWO010000257.1 GCA_028276305.1 Candidatus Thermokryptus sp. | reverse complement strand
TCTCACCTGTCTGTTTTTCCCTTCAATTATTTCAATTTCAACCCAACATGTCTTTTTGTTTTCTTTGACAACTTTGACATTTGTTGGTAATGTCGTATAAGTTTTCCCATCAATAGTTATTTCAACGCCGATTTTGAGTTTGAGTATGTCTTCTGGTTTTATTTTTCTGTTAAGCTTGACAAGATATGTTTTTGGAATTTTTGAATTTGGATTTGTGATGAAATCGGCGAATTTGTTGTCATTTGTCAGTATTAAAAGACCGGAGCTTTCCATGTCAAGTCGCCCAGCTGGAGCAACCCAAGAATCAATTTTAACGATGTCGTAGATTGTTTTTCTATTTAGTTCGTCTTTTCTTGTTGTGACAACACCTTTGGGTTTATTTAGGATGATATAAATTTTTCTTTTCGGTTTAAGGATTTCGCCATCAATTGCGATTTTATCTTTCTTGATGTCAACTCTGAAAGATGGGTTGGTTATGACTTTGCCGTTTACGCTGACTTTTCCCTGAATTATCATTTCCCTTGCTTCTTTCCTTGAAGCCCATCCAAGTTTTGATATAGCCCTTTCCAAGCTGACATTTCCCGGCATCTCTTTTATAGGTATTTAATTAAAACAAAGCCAAGTATCAATAAAATTACAAATGCAATGGTGAGCCAATCAAAGTATTTATCAATGAATGTCTTAACCCTTGGACCAAAGAAATAAATCAAACCACCAACGAGGAAAAATCTCGCCGGTCTACTAAGTGCGGATGCTATGACAAGAGTTGGAAAACTTACTTGAAAGGCACCCGCTGCGATTGTGAAGACCTTATAAGGTATAGGTGTAAAGCCGGCGATCGCTATTGCAACGAATGCGTTTTTATCATACATAATTTTAACGGCGTCGTATTGTTGTTGCAGATGATAGAACTCAATTATTTTTTTGCCGATCAACTCATAAAATTGGAAACCGATCAAATAACCGAACATTCCACCAAGCACCGAACCGATTGAACAAATAAGGGCATATCTGAAAGAAAGCCGTGGTTTTAAAAGGGCGATCGCTATTAGTAAAACATCTGGAGGAATGGGGAAGAAGGAAGATTCAGCGAATGCAATTATGAAGAGAGCAATTCCAGCGTAAGGTTTGTCGGCGAAGTTTTCCACCCAGAGCTTAAGTGAGAACAAAAAGTCCCTAATTTTTCTCATCAATCAAATTCAAGTTTTTTAGAATTTAGTTGAAAAATAAAAATGTTAAACTTGAAATTCAAGTTATCGGTCACTTGCTTTTAAAAGAATTTTTGTTATATTATTGCAAAGGCATTAAAAATTTAATTGGTTAAATTGCTATGGGTTCAATTTTTTCATCAGTTGGATTTAAAGTTGAGACACAAAAAGACCTTGTAGAGCTTGTTGAAAATACCATTGGAGATAAGGAGTTTAGCGACTCTGTCGGTGTGTTTCAGAAAGTTCAGCTTGCTGGTTATACTTTAAATGCAGGGCATGGAATAGTTTTCAATGTGAATCTTGCACATACGGGAGAGGGTTGGGAGATAGTTGATGTCGCACCCTGTTTTTATGGTTCAAAAGAACATTCTGTTGTTTTGAAGGATTGCGAACTTTATCAAGATGTTGAAGATGAGTGGAAATTTTATCTTTACGGAGTAGATGAGGAAACGGGAACGCCCGTTGAGCTTTATATTTCAAATTTTGTACAATGCGCTTCATTTCTTCCCCCAATGGCTGAGAAATATCAAATCGTTCCAGTCGGGTTAGCGTATAATGGTGAAATCCTTCCACCGAGAAGATATATTGAGACGGAAGATATGGCAGAAGGGTCAACGATGTCAAACTTCTTCGTTCAAACAGCACAAATTCAACAGATGGAGAATATCCCTCCGGTTGTCTATGGGCTTTTGGGCGATATAGTTGACTTTAAGAAGATAAAAAATGAATGGACTGGTGAGGAAGTTTATTGGCTTTATGTTGATACGAGCCCATTTAAACTTGAAGTTTTGATAAATCCGTCTGATTTGGAAGGCGAACCAGAGATCGGGAAGCGTTTGTTCGCAACGGTTTGGTTGCAAGGGGAAGTGACGCCGGTTTAGTAAAAGCGGGGCATTAAAGCCCCGCTTCTTTATGCGATGTTTTCACCACCTTCAACCACTTCAAGAAGTATTTCAGCGATGTCTTTTACTTGAACTTTATCCGCTACTTCCTTCGCCTTTACACCATCCGTTAACATCGTCATACAGAATGGGCAAGCTGAAGCGATTGTGTCTGGGTTTAAGCTTAATGCTTCTTCGGTTCTTTCAATATTTATCCTTTTCCCTATTTTCTCCTCCATAAACATTCTTGCTCCGCCTGCACCGCAACAAAGTCCTCTGTCCCTTGATCTTTTCATCTCAAGAAGTTTAACTCCATTTATAGAGCCAAGGATATCTCTTGGAGCATCGTAAATTTCATTGTACCTGCCAAGATAGCAAGAATCGTGATAAGTTATCCTCGCATCAAGTTTTTTTGAGATTTTCAATCTTCCCTCAATGAGAAGTTTTTCAAGAAATTGGACATGGTGATAAACCTCGTAATTGCCACCGAAGTCCGGGTATTCATTTTTTAGTGTGTTAAAACAATGAGGACAAATCGTGATGATTTTTTTGACATTGTATTTTGAAAATGTTTGGATGTTCTCCTGAATTAACATTTGTGCGAGGTATTCATTCCCAGCCCTTCTTGCTGGGTCACCGGTGCATTTCTCTTCATTTCCAAGGATGCCGAAGCTTACCCCTGAGATTTTCAAAAGTTTTGCCACTGATATAGCAACTTTTTTATACCTTGCGTCAAACGAACCGGCACATCCAACCCAGAGCAAGTATTCAACATTGTTGTCCTCAGCTAATGTTTTGATATCAAGACCCTGCGCCCAATCCCCGCGCGTTGAATGACTGAATGCCCAAGGGGTGAAGTTATTTTCAAGATTTCTGAATGTGGTTGATAATTCGGATGGAAATTTTGATTCTGTTAAGACAAGATATCTTCGCATGTCAATTATCGTTTGGACATGCTCAATCATCACAGGGCATTCTTGAACGCAAGCCATACAAGTAGTGCAAGCCCAGAGTTCGTCTTCTGTGACATAGTTAAATAAAAGGGTTTTCCCCAGGACATCCTCGTTTTGGGGTTTAAGATTTAATAATATCGGCGCTTTTTCAAAAGTTCTTTTTCTAATGCTCACAATTATCTCTCGCGGTGAAAGCGGTTTACCGGTTAAATTTGCAGGGCAAGCGGAAGTACACCTTCCACATTCAGTGCATGTGTAACCATCAAAAATTTGTTTCCAAGTCAAGTCATCAACATCAAGCGCACCGAATTTTTCAACATTCTCAATGTTCTCAAAGCTTATAGGGTTTAATCTTCC
>JAPYWO010000256.1 GCA_028276305.1 Candidatus Thermokryptus sp. | reverse complement strand
CACTTTATCTCTTCGTAATCGGTATCCTTTAATTGATCTATCTTCCTTTTTTTGAGCTCCGCTTCAAGTTCATCAACTTTTCTTTTGTATTGTGCGAGGAGTTTAAGGAATTTGTATGCGATATACAAAAGCAATATGAGAATTAGAAATCTCAGCATAGATTTTTCACCTGGATTTTCTTGCTGGGTTATAGTATTCAAAGTAAGATTTTCTCGGGCTTAGAATTTCTGAGACGAGCTCTTCAAAATCTTCTTTATTATTAACGAAGTCAATATCGGTTGAATTTATAACAAGAACCGGGGATTTTCTGTATTGGTTGAAGAAGAATTCATTATATGCTTCTGATAGTTCTCGGATGTAATCTTCGCTTATATTTTGCTCGTAGGGTCGTCCGCGCTTTTTTATGTTTTGCATAAGGCGTTCAACGCTTGATTGAAGGTATATGACGAGGTCGGGCGTGGGGATGTTTTTCTCAAGCATTGAAACGAGCATTTCATATAGTTTTAATTCATCCCCCTTTAAGTTGATGTGGGCGAAAATTTTGTCTTTGTCAAAGATATAATCAGTTATCAAGTATTCATGAAACAGGTCTCTTTGTAGGAGTTCCATTTGTTGCTTATATCTACTGAGCAGGAAGAAGATTTGTGTTTGAAATGCGTATCTTTCCCTGTTTTGATAGAATTTTTCAAGGAAAGGGTTTTCGTAGTATTGTTCAAGGACTACTTTTGCGTTAAGGCGTTCGCCAAGGAGTTTGGCAAGCGATGTTTTGCCAGCGCCGATTACACCTTCAATTGCGATATATTTAACTTCTTTCACATCCGGCTCAATTATGTTTTTTATATTTATTTTTTGGGGTATGTGTATCACACGGGTTGTGTCTTTGCATTCAATTAGTAACTCGGATACGCTTTTTTGAAATATGGGGTGAAATGCCTCCGGGGCAATTTCGCTTAAAGGGATAAGGACAAATCTTCGGTTATGTAAGTCGGGATGTGGAATTTGAAGCTCGGGCGTTGAAATTGAGATTTCGTCATAAAGCAAAATATCAATATCTATTTCCCTTTCAGCCCATCTTTCGCGAGCTATTCGTCCAATTTTTGTTTCAATAAGTTTGCATCTTTTGAATAACTCCATCGGATTAAGCTCTGTTGAAATTTCTATGACGAGGTTGATGAACCAGGGTTGATTTTTTCGTCCATAGGGTTCGGTCTCATAAAGTGAGGAGATTTTTGTGATTTTTGTCTTTGGGAGTTTTGAGATCAGATTCAGTGCTTTTTTCAGGTAAGAAATTCTATCGCCTATATTTGAGCCAAGCCCGATGTAAGCAGTTGGCATTTTTATTAATCTCTTTTCATTTCAAGTTCAACCTCAACGCAATCAACGACGCCTCCAACAGGTGGTGAAGGTTTGCGAACTATTACGGTGACTTTTTGTATTTTTTCAAATTTTTCAATCAAACCCTGTGCTATCTTTGAAGCTAAAGCTTCAATCAAGTAAAATTTTTTCTCGGTTATCAATGACTTCAAAAAGTTATAAACTTGTTCATAGTCAATTGTGTTTTTAAGGGAGTCACTTTTAACTGCTTCTGAGATGTCGCAGTGAATTTCAATATCAACTTCAAATCTTCCGCCAGAGTTTTGCTCTGAGGTGTGGACTCCGTGATACCCGTAGAAAATTGCGTTTTTAATTCGGATGATTCCTGTTGAATTCATCCTTAACTTTTCCTTTGGTGAAAATTTTTGTCAAATATATTAAATAAAATTTGCAATTTCAAACCTTTGGATTTAATTTAGATGTGGAAGAAATAAAATGAGATAGAATTTTATGAGGGCACAAAGCAAGCGGAAGAGAGAGTTGACATCTGAGATGAGGGAGGAGTTAAGTAAGCTTGTGGACGATAGAATCAAGAGTGTCGCAATTACAAAGGCGGATTTTAACGAGATGAGAGATGTTATCAAGGAGTTGACCAATGCTATTTCCAAGCTGATTGAATTCCAGAGCAAGACAGAACAAAACATATCTGAACTTACGAAGGCGCAGAGGAGAACGGAGGAAAGTTTGAATGGGTTGACTATAAAGGTTGAAGAGTTGACCGATCGTTTAAACAAGTTGACGGAGAGAGTTGAACAGCTTGCTGAAGCACAGAGGAAGACAGAGGAGAGATTGAACGAGTTAACTGAGCGAGTAAATCAGCTCGCTGAAGCGCAGAGGAAGACAGAGGAGAGATTGAATGAGTTAACTGAACGATTGAATAACCTAACAGCGAGGGTGGATCAGCTTTCAGAGGCACAGAGGAGGATGGAGGAGAGATTGAACGAATTAACTGAGCGAGTAAATCAGCTCGCTGAAGCACAAAGGAGAACAGAGGAAAGGTTGAATGAGTTGACCGAACGATTGAACAACCTAACAGCGAGGGTGGATCAGCTTGCAGAGGCGCAAAGGAAGACGGAGGAGCGTTTAAATGAGTTTGAGAGGAGAACTGAGGAGAATTTCGCTAGGGTTTGGGAGGCGATAAATCGTCTTACAGAGGCACAGGCAAAGATGGAGGAGAGATTGAACGAATTAACTGAGCGAGTAAATCAGCTCGCTGAAGCGCAGAGGAAGACGGAGGAGAGATTGAGTGAGTTAACTGAACGATTGAATAACCTAACAGCGAGGGTGGATCAACTTGCAGAGGCGCAAAGGAAGACGGAGGAGAGGTTGAACGAATTAACTGAGCGAGTGAATCAGCTCGCTAAGGAACATCAAAGGACAAGGGAAATACTTGCAGGTTTGTCTGATACCGTTGGCTATGGGCTTGAGGATAGGATTATGCTTTACATGTATGATTTCGCTCGGGATGAATTTGGGGTTGAGGTTGAAGTAATTGAAAGGAGGAACATTGTTTACCCAGATGGGAGATATGATGAAGTTAACATTTATGTTGAAGGTTTTAGAAATGGGGCAAAGGTTTATATCGTCGGTGAATGTAAGTCAAGACCAAGCAAGCGCGAAGTTGATAAGTTGATTGAAAAGGTTGAAAGGGTGCGCGAATTTTTAGGTGGTGAGGTTTATGCCTTTATAGTCGGTTATACATTTGCACCTGATGTTGAAGAATACATAAAGGAGATGTATCCTTGGTTGAAGATGATGAGAAGTTTTGAGTTTGATTTAAGATATAGGAGAAAGGTTTAGTTTAACAAATTTTTCCAATTTTCTATGTCCACGCCTTTGATGAGACAATACAGGAAGATAAAAGCGCAATATCCCGACGCTATAGTTTTGTTTAGGATGGGTGATTTTTATGAGACATTTGAAGAAGACGCTAAAATAGCTGCTCGCGTCCTTGGGATTGCCTTGACTAAAAGGGCAAATGGCGCAGCTGCTGATGTTCCACTTGCTGGTTTCCCACACCATGCGCTTGATACATATTTACACAA
>JAPYWO010000255.1 GCA_028276305.1 Candidatus Thermokryptus sp. | reverse complement strand
AAAGTCGGTGAAGTTATGAGGTCAAGACGAAATGAGGTCGTACTTGCCACTAAAACGCTTCAACGGGATAAAGAAAGCTCCTGGCGCGAGATAAACACAAGCATTGAGCGATTAAAAACCGATTATGTTGATATACTTCAAATTCATTCCGTGAACACGATGGCTGAACTTGATAAAATCACATCTAAAAATGGCTCGCTTTATTCGGTGATAAAAGCAAAGGAGCAAGGGTTATGCAAACATATTGGGATCACCGGGCACACAAGACCTGAGGTTATAAAAGAGGCACTTAACAGGTTTGACTTTGAGACGGTGCTCGTCCCGTTGAGCTCCGTTGATAAACTTTTAAATGATTTCAGCGATGTTATCTTCCCAGTGGCTAAAAAGAAAAATGTCGGCGTAATAGCGATGAAGGTTTTATCAGATGGTAGGGTGACCGATTTCGTTGAAGATAGCTTGAGATATGTTTTTTCACTTCCGATAAGTACGGCGATAGTTGGTGTTAAAAGCATCGTTGAGTTAAAACAAAATGTTGAGATAGCTAAAAATTTCGTCCCGATGACGAAAAAAGAAATTGACGCTTTGATTGAGAAGAGCAGAAGATATGCTAACACATCGGTGCTTTGGTGGAAGAGAACTTAAATTTTCGTTGGGCGGTTTATAAATTTTGAGAGAGCCAAATTAATTTTAGCGTAAAGATGAGAAAGGTTTTAAAAATTTCCCTTCTCTTCTTTTTTCTTAGTTCAGCTTGCCTATCGCAATGGTATTACTTCGGGCGGAACAAGGTTCAATATACGCAGTTTCAATGGAACATTTTAACGACGGAGCACTTTGACATTTACTATCACCCGGAGATGAGGGATATCGCTGAAAGAGGTGCTTACTTTGCTGAGGAGGCATACGCTGAGTTACAGGAGAAGTTCAATATAAACATTTTGAACAAAATCCCGCTTGTTTTTTATAGCTCTCATCTTTATTTTCAACAGACGAATACGACGAGCGGTTTAATTCCTGAAGGGGTTGGCGGTTTCTTTGAGTTTATAAAAGGACGCGTTGTAATCCCGTTTGATGGTTCAATTTATCAATTCAGGCATGTCATAAAACACGAGTTGGTTCATGTCTTCACACTTCACAAAATTCAGCGTGTTTTGAAAGACCACCGTCAACCTACTGAAAAAATGCCACCGCTTTGGTTTACCGAAGGACTTGCGGAATTTTGGTCCACCAAATGGGACAACCAAGCGGAAATGCTCTTAAGGGATGCGGTCTTGAACAATTACATCGTTCCACTTTCAGAGATGGACAGAATCCTTGGGACATTTTTAATGTATAAAGAAGGGCAAAATATCCTTGAGTATATCGCCGAAAAATACGGAGAGGAGAAAATACTTTTGCTTTTTGAAAACTTTTGGAAGGCAAATTCATTTGAGAAGGTGTTTGAGATGACGATAGGGAAAAGTTACAAACAATTTGATGAGGAATGGCTTTATCATTTGAAGAAAAGATATTACCCGCTTTTGAAATATAATGACCCACCAAGCGCAGTTGCAAAATCAATCGTTGATGACGGCTTCAATATGGGACCTGTGTTCTATAGAAACGGCGACAAAGGTGAAGTTTATTTCGTTGGTAATTTGACGGGTTACACGAATATCTATAAAGTTGAAATTGGCGAAAAAGCAAAACCGAAAGTTATAATTGAGGGGGAAAGAACGGATAAATTTGAAGCATTTCACTTTTTCAAAACGAAAATTGATGTCTCAAAAAACGGAAAACTTGCTTTTATAACTAAATCCGGTGATCACGACGCAATACATATATACGACTTGAAAAGCGAAAAACTTCTCGGGACATTTCAATTCAATTCACTTGTTATGATAACATCGCTTTCTTTCTCACCTGATGGCAGAAATCTCGCTTTAAGCGCAATTGATAAATCCGGGTATAGCGACCTTTATATTTTTGACATTGAGTTGGGAACGCTTAAAAAATTGACATTTGATTTTTACGATGACAAAGAAGTCGCTTGGTCTCCAAAGGGCGATAAAATTGCTTTCGTCTCCGATAGGACGATTTTCGGCAAAGACGGCAAATACAATATCTTCCTCTACGATGTCAAAGATGACAGGATAGAGTACTTAATTTACGGGAACTTTTCATGTTCATCTCCCGCTTGGTCACCCGATGGTCGTTTTCTTGCTTTTGTTTGCGACATAGACGGGACGCAAAACATCTGGACTTTGGATTTGTCTCAGCCGAAATTTATCGCTGAACTTGACGGCGTTTCAAATGTAAATGGATTGAGCTCTTTTGAAATAAGACAAATTACTAATTTAACGACATCTGCATTTGACCCGTCTTGGACAGATGATGGGAAAATTATTTTTGTCGCACTTGAAAATTTGAGGTTTAAAATTTTTGTCCTTGAAGATGTCCAGGGGAAAATAGAGAAGCCGATTTTTACGCAGAAAATAAACCACGCCGATATTGAGAAAACACATTGGGATACCCCAAGAATACAGGGAATTCAAAAGATAAATGTTCTGACATACCGTGGCAAATATGACCTTGATATTGCCCAGAGTCAAATTTCAACTGATCCAATTTTCGGAACCGTTGGCGGTGCAGCGATTGCTTTGAGCGATTTGCTTGGAAACGAAAGATATTATTTTCTAATTTACAACACCGCCCAAACGAAGGACGAAATTTTAAAGAGTTTTAACATCGCAATATCTCGTGTCTCACTGAGCAAGAGGACGAATTTTGCCTATGGCATTTTCCATTTCGCTGGGAGAAGATATGATTTAACGGACCCAGACCTTTTCTATTACGAAAAAGCATACGGCGCTTACTTTGCCCTGAGCTATCCGATATCTGTTTTCAGAAGGGTGGAGTCAAGTTTGATGTTGAATAGATCTGACAAAGAAATACTTTTCGGAACTGGTGAAAGGAAGGCGATGTTGCTTTCAAACTCAATCTCATACATATTTGACAATTCACTTTGGTCACCTACTGGTCCAATTGATGGTAAGAGATTTAATTTAACACTTGCTTGGACGACGGATGTCCAATTTTCAAATGTTAATTATTACACCATTATTTTTGATTATCGCCATTATCTCAGGTTGTCAATGCGTTCCGCTTACGCCGTTAGATTGACACTTTTCTACAACGATGGTAAGGAAGCAAGGCGTTGGTTTATGGGTGGGAGTTGGGACCTGCGTGGATATGAGAGATGGTCAATAAGAGGTAAAAAACTTTGGCTTGTAAGTCAGGAGTTGAGATTCCCGTTCATTGATAAGTTTGAAATTAAATTCCCGTTTGGCGGAATTTTCATCGGCTCAATAAGAGGGGCTTTCTTCTTTGACTCAGGTAGCGCATGGGACAATAAATATCGGGAAACGCTTGGAAGTTTTGGCTT
>JAPYWO010000254.1 GCA_028276305.1 Candidatus Thermokryptus sp. | reverse complement strand
TGGCAACCGGAAGGTCGGATTATCCGAATCAAGTTAACAATGTCCTTGGTTTTCCATTTATATTTAGAGGGGCGCTTGATGTTAGGGCAAGGTCTATAAACGAGGAGATGAAACTTGCAGCTGCTCGCGCACTGGCACAACTTGCGAAACAAGATGTCCCGGATTCAGTGATAAGGGCTTATGGCGGAGAGAAGATTGAATTCGGAAGAAACTACATAATCCCTAAACCGTTTGATCCAAGAGTTTTAACTTGGGTTGCGCCAGCCGTGGCTAAAGCAGCAATTGAAAGCGGTGTCGCAAGAGTTGAAATAAAAGATTGGGAGGAATATAAACATCAACTTGAGGTTCGCCTTGGTATCTCAAGGGAAATAATGAGACCGATATTTGCTATAGCTAAGAGGAATCCAAAGAGAATCGTTTTCCCTGAAGGTGAAGAGGTGAAAATCTTGAAGGCAAGTCAAATCCTCATTGATGAAGGGATAGCGAAACCAATTTTGATCGGTTCTGAAAATGTGATAAGGCAAAGGATTGAGGAAAACAAATTAAGTTTGAAAGAGATTCAAATCGTTGAACCACTGAAGTATCCGAGATTTGAGGAATATGTTCAAGAATATTATCGTTTGCGTCAGCGCAAGGGTGTAACATTGAAAGAAGCGTATAAAATTATGACTTTGCCAAATTATTTCGGCTCAATGATGGTGAGAATGGGTGATGCAGATGGTTTGATATCCGGTTTGACATCTCACTATCCGGACACAATTCGTCCAGCGCTTCAAATAATACGAATGGATGAGAGATTTACACGGGTTTCGGGTCTTTACATAATGATTACAAAGAAAGGGACATTTTTCTTTGCTGATACGACTGTAAACATTGACCCAACACCGGAAGAACTCGCAGAAATTGCGATAGCTTCGGCTGAGACGGCAAGGAGATTTAATATTGAGCCAGTTGTGGCTTTGCTTTCGTTTAGTAACTTTGGAAGCACCGAGAACCCGTATTCGCTTAAAGTTAAAAAGGCAGTTGAAATCATACGACAAAAAGCCCCTGACTTAATCGTTGATGGTGAGATGCAGGCAGATACCGCCGTCGTTCCAGAGATAATTGATGAAATGTATCCGTTCTCAACTCTTAAAGGCAAAGGTCCAGCGAATGTTCTGATATTCCCAGACCTGAACTCAGCGAACATCGCTTATAAGCTTGTTTATAGAATTGGAGGTGCTGATGTGATTGGTCCTATACTTATGGGGATGAAGAAGCCAGTCCATGTGCTTCAAACGGGCGCTGAGGTTAGTGAGATAGTCAACATGGCAGCTATTGCAGTAGCGGAGGCGATTGAAAAGGAAAGAGTTGACGGGCGAGGATAAAATTTTGCTCTACAACAAAAACATTTGCAATGTGAAAAGATTAAATTTCGCTTTTTTAGCTCTTTTATTGATTGCATCGTTTTCCTTTGCTATTGAGATCCCAAAGTTAAGACAACGCGTGACCGACCTTGCCGGTGTTTTGACACCGGAACAGGTTAATTTCCTTGAGGAAAAGTTGCGAAAATTTGAAGAAGAGACGACGAATCAAATTGCTGTCTTGATTATACCTTCACTTGAAGGAGAAGACCTTGAGGACTTCTCAATGAAAGTTGTTGAGGAAAATAAGCTTGGTCAAAAGGGAAGAAACAACGGTGTTCTTTTTCTGATAGCGATTCAAGATAGGAAGATGCGCCTTGAAGTTGGTTATGGTCTTGAAGGCGCTTTGCCCGATGCGCTTTGCGATCAAATCTTGAGAAATATAGTTCGCCCTAAATTTAGGCAGGGTGATTATTTCAACGGCATAAATGAAGGAATTGATGCGATAATTTCCGCTACAAAAGGCGAGTTTAAAGCCGATCCTCGCAAACGCCCTGAGACAAATTTCGGAGCGATTCTCGTCCTGGTCATTATCGTTTTAACTTTTTTGACTTTTATTTTGTCGCTTATCCGTGGCGTTAGACATTATAGCGTTCATTCGTCTGGGTATGACTCAGCTTTATTTTGGATGTGGTTGCTTGGTTCAATGAGTGAAAGGAGGAGAGGAGGAGGGTGGGGTGGGTTTTCATCTGGCGGTTTTGGAGGTAGTGGTGGATGGTCAGGCGGTGGCGGAAGCTTTGGAGGCGGAGGAGCAAGTAGTAGCTGGTGAAAAAATTAACTCAAATTTCTACACCATATGCTCAAGGTTAAAAAAATCTTCACAAATAATGACCTGAAAAAAATTTCGGAGAAGATCGCGCAGATAGAGAAAAGCACAAGCGGTGAGGTTCGCGTCTCAATCCGTGAAAAAAGAAGTTTGATTGAAAGAAAACTTTCTATCTTTGACATCGCATTGAGAGAGTTTTATCGGCTTGGAATGGATAAAACAAGGGACAAAACAGGCGTCTTAATTTTTCTTTTATTATCCGAAAGGAAGCTACAAATAATTGCAGATGAAGGCATAAACTCAAAGGTTGAAAATGAAACATGGCAAAAAATCGCCGACGGGATGGTTGAGAAATTTAAAGAAGGTAAATATCTTGATGGGCTTCTTTTCGGTTTGGATGAGGTTGGTAAAATTCTCTCCGCACATTTTCCGATAAGACCGGATGATATTAACGAACTTCCCAATGATGTTGAAATAAGTTAAAAAAATTTGGAAGCAGGGTATGCCATTTTATGGATACATCGGCGTTTTTATAATCATACTTGCTGAAATTTTACTTTTCATGGGGGTAAAAATTGTTGGAATTTATTTCACGCCGATAGTTTGGACTGGTTACATTCTCTTTGTTGATGCGTTGAATTTCAAGCTTTACGGAAACTCACTCATAAAAAATCGTAAAAATGAATTCATCTTGATGTTGCCTTGGTCTGTGCTTTGTTGGTTGATTTTTGAAGCGTATAATTTTCACCTTAAAAATTGGTTTTATATCGGTTTACCTGATAGCGCTCTTGCGAGGACATTTGGTTATGTTTGGTCTTTTGCGACTATTTTCCCGGCGATACTTGAAACGAATCAACTTGTCAATCCTTTGTTTAAGAATTTTAATAAAAAACCATCTAAAACAACCGACGCAAAGCTGACCATTTACTTTATCGCTGGAGTTTTATGTCTTGTTGTTCCTTTGATTTTACCCTCGGAAGTTGCCTCTTATCTTTTTGCGCTTGTTTGGGTTGGGTTTGCGTTTTTGCTTGAGCCGATAAATTATAAACTTGGGGGCGAGAGCTTATTCCGAGAGTTTGAATCCGGGAAAATGACAACGCTTTTGTCACTTTTTGTAGCTGGCTTAATTTGTGGAGTCCTGTGGGAGTTTTGGAATTATTGGGCTATAGGAAAGTGGATTTATACTGTGCCGATCCCGTTTGCTGGACCGAAAATTTTTGAAATGCCACTTCTCGGATACCTTGGTTTTCTTGCTTTTGC
>JAPYWO010000253.1 GCA_028276305.1 Candidatus Thermokryptus sp. | reverse complement strand
GGAGGATAAAGATAGTGGTAAACAGGTATGATCAGAGGTTGACGATAGCGGATGTTTTGATAAACACATTGAGGAACGATTACGGGGATATGTTGATGAAGACGATATTGAGGCAGGATGCGACGGTAGAGAGGGCTCAGGCGAAGTTGTTGACGATATTTGAGTATGCAAGGAGGAGCAAGTTTGCGGAGGACATAATGAGTTTCACAAACGAGTTATTAGAGGAAGAAAAGAATTTAACAAGGAGGACAGATGAAAAAGAGAAAGAAGTCACAAAAGAAGGGGCGCTCTAAGGAGGAGTTCATTGGGTTTAAGATAACGAAGCCCTTTTCCCCATCAGATCTATTGCCCGATTATGAGAAGATCAAGGAAATGAACTTACCTGCGGCGTTGAAGGCGACGATATTGGCTGAAAAAATAAGTGAAATGGAAAAGGCAAAATCACCTCCTGAGGAGAAAATCATCCAAAAAGAAACAATTGAAAATCAATTAGATATCAAAAATAACAAAGGGGACTGGTGCAAAAATTACACCAGTGAAGAAATTGCACCAGTGCAAAATATACACCAGTATAATAATTACACTAGTGAAGAAGTTGCACCAGTGAAGGAAGGGAAGGGTGAGGTAGGGAAGAGTGAGGATAAGGTTGAGGAGGTGAAGGTAAAGGAGTTGCCTGACATCGTGAATGAAAGGATCAAGTTTAAGCCGGGGTCGTTTAGTTTATGGGAGAGTTCTATATTCAGCGAGTTGAGGCGGGTGTTAAGTAATAGTGAGTTTAAAATTTACACTGTTTTATTTGAGGAGTCGTGGGCTTTCGGAAGGAATTTGACCGGTATAATAGGGTATAAGGCGATATCCGAGAGGACAGGTTTAAGTAGAAGGAGTGTGATAACAAATATTGAGAAATTGTTGAGGAGGGGGATAATAGAGCGCAGGAAGACATATAACAATCTTGGGACGATCTACAAGGTGAATTTGCCAGAGAGCGCACAGGTTGATTTAGAGGGAAAGGAGGTTAAGGGGGAGGAGAAGGGAGATGATAGCTGGTGTAATAACTTCACCAGTACTGGTGAAAAAATTGCACCAGTACTAGTGCAAAATTTGCACCAGTTCCCCCCAAAAAACGAGGAAGAAACAATTGAAAGTCAATCAAATTTAAAAAATGAGAAGCATAATAATATATTAACTGTATATACAATAGCATACAGGTATAATATTGCCGAAAGCGAAAAATTTTTATTTGATGAGGGGCTGATAAAGGTATTATCAGGTGAAGAGATAAAGAAAAAGTTACTTTCGAAACCGTTCAAGTTAAGTGAGGAGGTAGTTAATGATTTGCTGCAAAGTGCTTCTCCGGAGTTGTTGTCGCTTAAAATAGAGAATGCCCTTTTCAATTACAGGAGAAATTTGATAAAGAAGCCGGGGGAGTGGTTGTTGATTTCAATTCACAACAAGTACAGGACATCAAAGCAGTTTATAAAGTTCTTAACAAGTAAGAAGGGGAAGGAAGAAAGGGGAAATAAAAAGAAGCAACTCGTGGAAAACCCGGTTGACAGGCATTTAATAGAGACGGTTTTCGGGTATGGGAGAAGTTTCTTGAAGGTCATTCCGACGAGGGAAGTTCTAATGAAGGAGTTGATGAGGTATGGGGTGCCGTCGCAGGAGATAGAGGAGATTTTAGATTCATATCCTCCTGAGTATATATTTTTCCAGATAAAGCATGCGGACTTTAGGTATAATGAGTTGAAGAATCCGACGAGTTGGTTGATAAGTGCGATAAAGAAGGTATATATGCCGAGCAGGGAGTTTGCGGCGCACATTGAGAGGATGATACAGATGGAAAAAGAAAAGGAGGAGTGGAGGAAGAGGGAGCAGAAGGTGGAGGAGGAAAGGAGGATGTTGGAGAGGGGGTTTGAGAAGTTCAATAGTTTGGATGAGGGGGTTAAGAGGGAGATCGTGGCTTGGGTTGAGAGATATTTGAGGGAGGAGTTGAAGATTGAGCCGGGGATGCCGGGGTATAAGATAAACTTTGATTATGCTTTAGCGAGGAGGGTATTGGAGATGTTTGGGGGAGAAGGAAAATAGAAAAAACAAAAAAAGAGAAAAAAATGAAATGGGTTGACAGGGCATGCTTTTTTATGATTTGCACAAACGAAACTGAAAAGGAGTGTCTTGAAAGGGGTTTATTTGGGGATCAGGAGTGGCTTTTTCCATATTTAAAGGTGATAAAGAGAGGTGATATTGGTTTTTTGATTAATGTTTCAAATGATGAGATTATTGGAGTTTTTGAGGCGGATGGTCCTGCTATGTTGAACATAGTTCCTGAAGCATGGGGAGGAAGGTTTCCTGCACAAATAAAAGTTAAGTTGATTACAAAAGAACATAAAAGGATTGACAGCGCATCTTTAAAGTTAAAGGGCATTTTAGAGTTAAGGGAAGTTAAGAGAGATAAATTTGCATATAAAATACCAAAGCAAAAGGCATATGGTCCGGATGTAACGAACAAGGTGTTGGGATTGTTTAGGGTTGATGATTATTTTTATTCAAATTTGGGGTTGTATGATGATTTAGGGTTATTTCCACAGTATAAATTGGAGGATGTCGCTGGTTTGGAGGAGGTTAAAAATTTTATTTATCAAAGGGTTATAGCTCCTTTTGAGGATTGGGAATTAGCATCAAAGTTGAGGTTAAGGGTTGGTGGTGGAATGTTATTATTTGGACCTCCAGGGACGGGCAAAACTCTTATAGCGATGGCTATTGCTAATCACATACAGGCGAAATTCATAGATATTAGTCCTTCCGTTATAATAGGTTATCCGGGTGAGGCGGAGAAAAGGTTAGAGAATATATTTCACGGATTAGAAAAGGAGCCGAGAGCAGTTCTTTTTTTGGATGAGGCGGAGTGGATATTATGTAGGAGGGAGGATCAGACATCTTCTGTGATGCAAAGGGTAACGCCGGTTCTTTTAAGTCAATTAGGGAGGATATTTAAGAATAAAAATAAACCGATTATAGTAATTGCGGCGACTAATAAGCCACAGATGATAGATAGTGCATTTCTTAGGCCTGGGAGGTTTGATAAATTGTTTTACATTGGCTTGCCTGATGAGGATGCGAGGGTGGAAATAATAAAGATGCAATTGAGAGATAGACCGCATGATTTGACAGAGGCGCAAATAAAGAAAGTTGCAAAGAGGTTGGAGGGTTATTCAGGGGCTGACATAGAGCAGATAATTGAGGAGGCGGCTTTTCTCGCCTTTGAATCAAAAGATTATGATAATGATGTTAAGATAACGATTAAGCATATAAACGAAGCAATTGATAAGACGCCAAAATCGGTGTCGGAAGAGGAGGTGCGTTCTATAGAGGAGTGGGCGAGGATGAGGAATTTGATAGAGTGATTGTAAGTTTGGGGAGTTATAAAAGTGATAAGCGTAA
>JAPYWO010000252.1 GCA_028276305.1 Candidatus Thermokryptus sp. | reverse complement strand
GGTTGTCAAGCTTAATGCGGTTGAATTGACAAGTATGTCATCTTCTATCCTTACACCACAAAATCCCGGGATGTAAATACCGGGTTCAATGGTTATGACATTTCCATCTTTGAGGACATAATCGCTTCTCGGTGAGATTCTCGGGAGCGTGTGTATTTCCGTGCCAAGCCCGTGACCAAGCGAGTGCTTGAAAAATTTGGCGTATCCTTTTCTTTTTATGTGGTTTCTCGCAACAGCATCAAGCTCGTTAGCTTTCATACCCGACCTTACCGATTCAATTGCGATCTTTTGTGCTTCAAGCACTATGTTGTAAATTTTCCTTGCCTCACTTGAGATTTTCCCAACCGCTATCGTTCTCGTTATATCAGAGTGGTATCCGTTATAAACACAACCGAAATCAATTACGACAAGCTCACCTTTTTTTATTTTCTTATCCGTGGCGACACCGTGTGGAAGCGCTCCTCTCCAACCGCTTGCGACGATTATATCAAAAGCATCCCTTTCGGCTCCGTTTTTCCTCTGTAGGTATGAAATTTCGGATGCTATCTCAATTTCAGAAATCCCGGGCTTTATCAAACTTAATATCTCGTTGAAAACTCGTTCGCTTATTTTAATTGCCTCTTTTATGAAGTTTACCTCTTCACTTGTTTTCACAGCGGATATCTCTTCAATGAGGTTGTATGTTGGGACGAGTTTTATATTTTTGAATTTCCCTTTTATTTTTGCGTAGGCAGAAAATGGCAAATGTTCAGCTTCAAACCCAATCTTCCTCAACCCGTTAAAAATTTTTTTCCTTTCAATTAATTCAAAAAATGACTCATTTATTGCGATCATTCTCTTGAAGCCCCTGACCTGAATTTTCGCTTGTTCTTTGTATCTGAAATCGGTTATAAAGAATGAGTTTTCCTTTGTTATCAGGCAAAGCGCTGATGAACCGGAAAATCCAGTCAGGTATCTTATGTTTGGAAGGTGATTTATTAGGATGGCATCTATGTCAAACTCGTCTAATTTCTCTCTAACTTTTTCAACTTTGGTCTTCCAATTGCCCATCAGCGTTTAAAGATTTGATATGCTGTAATTTGGAGCTTCTTTTGTGATTATCACATCGTGTGGATGGCTTTCTCTCAATCCCGCGTTTGTCATTAAGATGAATTTCGTCTTTAATTTCATTTCTTCAATGTTTCTGGCACCGCAATATCCCATGGCTGAGCGCAAGCCCCCGATCATTTGATATACGACATCGTGAAGGTGACCTTTATACGGGACTCTGCCTTCAATTCCCTCGGGGACGAGCTTTTTTATGTCTTCTTCAACATCTTGGAAATATCTTTCAGCGCTTCCGGATTTCATCGCTTCAAGCGAGCCCATACCTCTATAAACCTTGTAACTTCGTCCCTCATATAGGACTTTTTCCCCTGGGCTTTCCTCTGTGCCTGCGAAAAGAGCTCCAATCATGACGGAATCAGCCCCAGCAGCGATTGCTTTAGCTATATCGCCAGTTTGCTTTATTCCGCCATCGGCAATTATTGGAATTTTATACTTAATCGCAACCTCCGCACAATTCATTATCGCTGTTATCTGAGGAACTCCAACGCCAGTTACTACCCTTGTTGTGCAAATTGACCCTGGACCAATTCCAACTTTGACAGCATCAGCCCCCGCTTTTATAAGATCAAGCGTTGCTTCTCCGGTTGCAACATTTCCAGCTATGACATCAAGTTCAGGAAATTTCTTTTTTATCTTCTTCAACATTTCAATCACTCCCTTTGAATGACCGTGAGCGGTGTCAATAACTATCACATCAACTCCGACTTTTTTAAGTTCTTCAACCCTTTCAATTGTGTCCGACCTTATTCCAACCGCTGCTCCAACCCTTAATCTCCCAAGTTCATCTTTACAAGCGTTCGGATATTTTTTCTTTTTTTGTATGTCCTTGAATGTTATTAGTCCCTTCAAATAGCCATTTTTATCAACGACCGGTAATTTTTCTATTTTGTATTTTTGCAAAATTTTTTCAGCTTCTTCAAGCGTTGTGCCAACAGGAGCGGTTATCAGGTTTGAATTCGTCATATATCTTGAGATTTCCGCATCGGGGTCGGGTTCAAATCTTAAATCGCGATTTGTAACAATGCCGACAAGCTTACCGTTTGAATCAACTATCGGGATACCGGAGATTCTGTAAGTGCTCATTATCTCAAGCGCATCGCGAACTTTTCTATCAGGTGTCAAAGTTATTGGGTTTAAAATCATACCGCTTTCGGATCGTTTAACCTTATCAACTTCGCTTGCTTGCTTTTCAATTGACATATTTTTGTGAATTATGCCAATTCCACCTTCCCTTGCAATCGCTATTGCCATCTCCGACTCTGTCACTGTGTCCATTGCTGCGCTGACAAGGGGAATGTTTAACTTGATGTTCCTGGTCAATTTCGTTGAAACATCAACTTCCCGTGGTAAAACATTTGATTTCGCCGGGACAAGCAGGACATCGTCAAATGTGTATGCGATCCCGATGATTTTATTTTTGAAGATTTTAGCCATTGGAAATTCACTACTTGTTTATATGACTTTTAAAATTTTCAAGATGAATTCAAGCGCGCCTCGGTTTAGGAAAATCACGGCGAAAAGCAATCTTTTCTCAATCTTCAAGACAGCATTTTCAATCTCCTTGCTCAACTCAATCCTTACGGATTCAATTTTTGATGATAACCCCGCCCTTAGAGATTCAATTTTTGTCTCAAATTCTTTCTTCGTCACAAACTCTTTCAAAAGTTCATCCCTTAACTCAAACTTCGTTTGAGCCCATTTATTTACTATCTCAGCGTCAATTATCGTTTCAAAAGCTTTTACAATTTTTTTCGCCTTTTCAGCCCCAATATATACTTCCGCCAGTATTGTAAATGGCATTTTTGAATTATCTTGTTTATTTGAAAGCTGAAAAGCCAGTTATATACTCGCCGATTATCAATGTATGTATGTCGTGCGTTCCTTCGTATGTCTTCACCGACTCAAGATTGTTCATATGGCGCATGACTGGATATTCGTTCAGTATGCCGTTAGCCCCGAGTATATCCCTTGCGAGTCGTGCAATTTCAAGGGCGTGGTAGACATTATTTCGCTTGGCGAGCGAGACCTGTACATAAGTTGCTTTACCTTGATCTTTTAAGCGTCCAAGTTGGATGCAAAGAAGTTGAGCTTTCGTTATTTCCGTTAGCATATAGACAAGTTTCTCTTGAACAAGTTGAAAGGAAGCGATAGGTTTATCAAATTGAATTCTCGTCTTTGCATATTCAAGCGCTGTTTCAAAGCAAGCCATTGCTGCTCCAATTGCTCCCCATGCGATGCCATATCTTGCTTGTGTCAAGCACATAAGAGCTGATTTTAAACCGTTGGTCTTTGGAAGCAAATTTTCTTCCGGTATCCAGCAATCTTGAAATATAAGTTCGCTTGT
>JAPYWO010000251.1 GCA_028276305.1 Candidatus Thermokryptus sp. | reverse complement strand
AGCTTTTCCTTTACTTCTTCAGGTTCTGCTTCAAGGTCAATGTAATTTTTCAGCCAGTTATGTGATATTTTCACCGCTTGTAGAAGATTTTATTTTAGAATTGATCAAGGAATCTGAAATCGTTCTCATAAAACAACCTTATATCATCTATTCCATATTTTAACATTGCGATTCTCTCAACGCCCATACCGAAGGCGTAACCGGTATATTTTTCCGTATCATATCCAACGAATTTGAAAACATTCGGGTCAACCATTCCACACCCAAGTATTTCAAGCCAGCCACCATATTTACAAACCCTGCAACCCCTACCCCCACATATGAAACAGCTGACATCTACCTCAGCGCTTGGTTCAGTGAATGGGAAAAAACTAGGTCTAAATCTCAACTTAACATCACTGCCAAACATTTGCTTTGCAAACGCGAGCAAAGTCCCTTTTAACTCCGCAAAAGAAACCCCCTCATCAACATACAAACCTTCAACCTGGTGAAACAAACAATAACTCCTCGCACTTATCGCTTCATTTCTGTAAACTCTTCCAGGGGCAATTATCCTAACTGGCGGTTTCCTTGACTCCATCACTCTTATCTGAACAGGGGAGGTGTGCGTTCGTAAAATTATTTTATCCTCAATGAAAAAAGTATCTTGCATATCCCTTGCTGGATGCTCGGGAGGTATGTTTAACGCCTCAAAGTTATGATAATCATCCTCTATTTCAGGTCCCGAAGCAACTTCAAAACCCATCCCGATGAAAATTTTCTTTATCTCTTCAAGCGTTTGCGTAAGCGGATGTTTCCTCCCTGTGTATTTCAACCTTCCAGGTATTGTAAGATCAACAACACTTTCAACCTTGGCTTTTTTCCTCTCAATTTCAAGCTTCTTCTCGTTGTATTTCCCCTGAGCTAGCTCTTTCAACTCATTGAGCAATTTACCAAGCGCTGGTTTCTCCTCCTTTGGAGCTTCTCTCAACTTATCAAAAAGTGACTGAATTATACCCCTGCGACCAAGATATTTAACCCTTAGCTCCTCAAGTTGCTTCTCATCCTCAACACTTAAAATCTCGGAGAGAAATTTTGACTTTACCTCTTCAATTTGATTTTTCATCTCTGAGTTAAACTTTCATTTTTAAATAAAAAACTCCCACCACCCTCACAAAATCAAAATTATAGACGGGGTGATGGGAGTTAAACTTTAACTAAAAGCGAACTTTACAACTTCAGAGAAAGCATCTGGATTATTCACCGCAAGATCAGCTAACATCTTACGGTTGATCTCAACCTGCTTTTTCCTCAATGCTGAAATTAATTTTGAATATGTAGTTCCATTCAACCTTGCTGCAGCGTTTATCCTCGCTATCCAGAGTCGTCTAAATTCTCGCTTTTTCGTCCTCCTGTCACGATACGAGTATTGAAGTGCCTTCGCAACATGGTCTTTGGCTTGTCTGAGGGTGTTGCCTCGCATCCCCCAGAACCCTTTTGCCCTCTCAAGGATTTTCTTCCTTCTCCTCCTTGATGCTGGCTTATTCGTCGCTCTCATTTCAACCACAAATTTTAGTTTTAAAATTCATCAAGCAAGGATCAATTGCTTAATCCTTTTCTCTTCATATGGATGCACAAGCGTCGGCTTGCGAAGTTGACGCTTACGCTTCCTTGACTTGCCAGTTGCAAGATGACTTCTACCGGCTTTTTGCCTTTTGATTTTGCCGGTGCCTGTAACTTTGAAACGCTTCATCGCTGCGCGATTACTTTTCATCTTTGGCATCAGTGATTTCTCCTCCCAGCTGTTTGTTTTTTTCTTCCTGTTCCTTCAACATTTGTATTTTCTTTCTGTCAGGTGAAATAAGAACACTCATCACGCTACCCTCAAGCCGTATATCCTGCTCAACTCTACCGATATCCGACAACATCTCAATAAACCTTTTTAAAATTCTCTCACCAAATTCAGTATGTAAAATTTCTCTGCCTTTAAATAACACAGACGCTTTAACTTTGTGTCCCTCAAGCAAGAACTCCCTTGCATGTCTAACTTTAAAATTAAAATCATGCTCACCCGTATTCGGATGAAACCTTAATTCTTTTACAACTGCTGATACTTGTTGCTTCTTGTGAAGCTTCTCTTCCTTCTGTCTCTCATACTTATATTTGCCGTAATCCATCAATCTACAAACAGGCGGATTAGCATGCGGTGCGACTTCAACCAGGTCATAACCTCTTTCCTCAGCTAACTTTAACGCATCACGCGTGTTCATTATCCCGAGCTGTTGTCCATTTTCGTCTATTACCCTTACCCTCGGGACTTTAATCTGCTCATTAACCCGTAATTCTTTCTCTATGGCTGATTCCCTTTTTGTTTTTAAATTTAGCGTTTTACCTTTCTCCTTATCTCTTGCCTTGTCCTTTCGCCATTTGCTACAATTAGATCAGCGATATACTTAATCATCTCCTCATGCGATTTCCTGAATTCATCCATTTTCTCACGATGCTCTCTCCTAAACTCGTCAAGCCGTTCACGAGATTCTTTAAGATTTTCACCCAAAACCTGCATTGTTTTTTGATGTTCCCGCCTGAATTCATCAAGATTTGCAGTCATTATTTTCATCGTTTCCTGATGTTCCCGCCTGAATTCATCAAGCCGTTCAGTCATAATCTTTATATTCTCTTGATGTTCCCTTCTAAATTCGCTTATCAATTCAATTATATTCCTCGCCTCTGCCTTAAGCGTTCTATTATTTATGATGGCATACAAAGTCAGAAAAATGCCAAGTATCGTTGCCATAACACCGCCCAATGTCAAAACCTCATAAAAACTCACACCTAATCAACCGATTTAGTTTCAATTTCAAATTTAATCCTTGCAATAAAACTTTCCAAATCAAAAACCCCGAGGTCACCTTTACCGTGTCGCCTAACTGAAACATTGCGATTTGTCTTTTCCCTTTCGCCTATAACAAGCATATACGGAATTTTCTTCGTTTCAGCTTCGCGAATTTTATAAGTTATCTTCTCATTTCTCAGGTCAACTTCCGCTCTGATTTTCATCTCTTTCAATTTTTGGTAAATCTCAACTGCATAATCATTCTGAGCGTCCGTTATGGGAAGAACAGTCACTTGCACAGGAGCAAGCCAAACTGGGAAATTCCCAGCGAAATGTTCCGTCAGAATCCCAACGAACCTCTCAAACGACCCAAATATTGCTCTATGAATTGCAACTGGACGTTTCGGTTGACCATCTGCGTCAATGTAAGTCAAGTCAAATCTTTCAGGCAACATAACAAAATCAAGTTGAATCGTCGCAACCTGCCAGTCCCTTCCCAAGGCATCTTTAATCTGGACATCAATCTTTGGACCGTAAAAAGCCCCCTCCTTCTCCTTTAATCCATATTTTATCCCATTTTGTTCAAGCGCCGTCTTTAAAGCTTTCTCCGCCTGTTCCCACAAAGCCGGGTCACCCATTGCGT
>JAPYWO010000307.1 GCA_028276305.1 Candidatus Thermokryptus sp. | reverse complement strand
GTTCAATTTTTTCTCTTTTGAGGAAGTTATTTAGGAATTCCTCAAATTCTTTGCTCATTTCAACATCGTCATCAAATTTGGAGTCAGTGTTTAGTATAAGTTTGCCAGGGAACTTTATGAAGTTTTCAAGTATCTCTGCTTCTGGCGGAGTGGGTAAGCTCAAAGCCATTGAGAGGAAATTTAAGTATAGTTTTATCTTTTCAACCGTTGAAATACTAAATTTGTTAATCTTTTCAAGGATTGAGTTTAATAATTTTAGGGTTTCGTCGCCTGCTTTTGATTTCGTAATTTCTACAAATTCACTTAAAGCTTTTTGTGGATTCGTTTCAAGGTAAATAAATATTATTTCGTCAGGATTTATCTTTTTTAAGTATGGAATGACATAAGTCAGCCATGGGTCGGTTTTTGGTTTCCCCTTTTCACTCCAAAGCTCAAGGATTTCTTTATACATTCCCGCTTTGAAGAGATAATTCAGGTTTTCAGGTGGTTTGGTGGTTTTTGATTTAGCGATGTAATAATTTTTATGTTCAGTTTCTTTAAGTATTTCCCAACAATCGCAGGCATCTTTATAGTTCCCGGAGATGAAAAAGGCACGAGCTGAGGCGCGACAAGAGTTGCGATCGTGTTGGAATTTTTCTTGTAACAGTTTAGCTGAGTTATGCCAGGTGGTTGTGTCAAGTGAGTCGGAATTAGCTTCAAGGAGGAATTTGACATATTTTTCAATGGCAATTTTGACAAGTTCATCTTGAGGATTGATCTCGTCTTTTATTTTGTAAATATAGGCGTGAAAGTCCTTAAATAAATCAGGGGTGATGTTTTGATTTGAGATAAAGCGCACGAGCTGATAATCACGGTTTTTAAGTTTTGGGTGTCTATCAAAGAATTTCAGAGTTTCATCCCAGAGTTTTCCTTTGAGCAGGCATTCCTTTGCTTCTTCTAGGTATTCAAGTTTGTTAAGTTTTTCAAATTGTATAGCTGCGTCAAGGAATTTTTCTTCAAATTTAAGGGCATAAGCGGAGCACAGGTTTGCTTTTTCAATTTTACCGAGTTCTTGATAATAATCATGGGCTTTATACAATAGTAAAGGATTGCGTTGGTCTAAACCCTTTTGCATTAGTTCATCAGCGATGCGTTCTTTTTCAAATTCTGAATATGTAAGTTCTTTTATGTCGCCTTTTTCAATGGTCGCTATTTTGTCAAGCCAAAGATCTATGTTGAAGTTGGGGGGTAGGATAGCAATTAACAGGTTAAAGTCAGATAGATATTTCCAAAGTTTTTCATTGCCGTTGATGGTGTCAACGATAAAGAGTTGTTTTTTAGCTCTTGTTACAGCTACATAGAGTTTGTTGAGGAAAAATTCAATTTCAAATAAAGGTTCGGATTTGGTTTTGCTGTCCATGATTTTGCTAATAGTATCTGGGAGTTCTTCGCCAAATTTGTAGATGATGATTTCATCAAATTCAAGACCTTTAGCGGTGGTAGGGGTAAATATATTTTTAGGGGGGAAATCATCCGAGATCGTTGGGAAAACCTCTCTTAATAGGGGGTCATTTGAGATGTAGTCAGCAATTTGGTCCTCTTCAGCTGGAATGATGACTATTTTTTCTTTAAGTAGCTTGACGAGCTGGTTTTTATGTTCTGTATCTTTTACTATCTCATCAATTATAATCTTCTTTGGTTTCGCGCCCTCGGTTGAGGATTCAGCTCTCCAGGGTATTTGGGGGCTTAGGATGTTATTTGAATAAGCGCTTCTAAGCATTAGGATTGTGTTTGAAAACTTCGTAATTGCTGGTGTAGAGCGGTAATTGTAGCTAAGGGGTTCAAAGTTGAGAGTTGGTTTCGTGTAGCTATTTATGCTTTCAATAATTTCCTCGTGGAAGATCCTCTTTGTTGTTTCCCATCTGAAGCCGGTTGGATGTATTGTTTGCATTGGGTCGCCAGCGAAGACAAAGGGCAAGGAGTTTATTTGATTTAGTTTATATCTTGAGAAAGCGGATAGTTTCATTATGAGACGAAGTTCTATAGGTGTGAAGTCCTGGGCTTCGTCGCAGAATATAGCTGGATAGGATGGGAGATTTTCATTTTTTAAAACTTCTCTTACAAGGTCCTGGTCGTCCCAATAATTTCTTTCTTTGCAAAGTTTAGAATACCATTTAACAAAGACATCTTCATAGATTCTTTCAAACAGCTCATCGGGTATTTCTTTTTCTTTTCTTGGCAATTCGCTATATAACTCAGGGTCCATGATTTCATCTTGCGAATAGCCCTTTATAAATGCGCGTATAGCAAACCAGGACAATTCAGGGGAAACATCTTTAGGGAGGAAGTTTTTATTTTGTTTCCAAAGGGTTTTAAATTTATAAATAGTAATTCTATTTTCATTTCTGAAATTTTCTCTTGCGTCTTCCGGGAGGTTTTCAATGAGGATTTGGTTGAATGTTTTGAAGTATTTTTCAATTTCATTCTGACTTTCTGGCAAAGGTTTCGATCCGGATCTGTAAGAGTAGTTTGATTTAAGAATTTTAAAAATGTTACTTTTAGCAGTTTCAAGAAGAGCTTCGTTATAGGTGAGGAAAAGAGGTTCATAGTTTAGATTTTCTTCAAATTTTCGCCTCAGGAAATTCGCGAATAGATAATAAAGAAGGGTTGATTTACCGCTCCCTGCCCTTCCGTTGATGAAAATTGGAAGTTCTGGTTTTTGTGGTTCTGTAACTTTTTTAAGTATTGTTTCTTCCTCCGATGAAAGGGCGAGATTGGATTGCTCGTCTTTTTCAATTTCCTTCCAAATTTCTTCGTCAACAAGGATGAAATCAGGGTAAGCTCTATATGAAAGTTGAGCGAGTGTTTCCAAATTAGTTGTAGATTTTAGGGAAGAAAATTCCTTTGAGATGTTCTCAACATAGTTTTCGTCTGGTTTTCCATTCCACAGGGCATCAATGAGGAAATAAACCTCAAATATGTCATTTGGTTTGAAGCCATTTACG
>JAPYWO010000250.1 GCA_028276305.1 Candidatus Thermokryptus sp. | reverse complement strand
ATTATAAGTCCACCGTACTTTTCTTCAAGCGCATAAAGTCGTGGGAAAGCTGAGCGAACGCTTAATTTTTCAGGGTCGCCTGCATAAACCCCGGCGACAAATGGATTTATAGTGTAGTCAAGAAATTCCTTACCGAGCCGTCTTCTCACAAATTGAGCCACCGTTTCTTCCTCTTTTGCCCTACCATGGAAAGGTTCAAGAAGTACTCTTAATTTTCCAGACAAACTCCATAAACGACTTTTGAAAAATTCCTGCGGTTTCATGGGGATTAAGTGGAGTTTCCCATCCTTCAAAATATATCGCTTATTTGACGATTCATTTGCATAAACCATTTGGTTTGAAATGCCGAGGTCTTCAACTATAACTTTGAAAAGTGGCGTTGTTTCAAGCGCGCTGTTTGGTCCATATTCAACAAGATATTCATCTATCCTTTTGCTTTTCATAGTTCCGCCAACTTCACTTTCGGCTTCAAGCACAGTTACATCAAGTCCGTTCTTTTTTAAAAGATAGGCAGTGGTTAAACCGGAGATGCCAGCACCTATGACGATTGCTTTATCTTTCATTTTTGACCGCCTCCAGAACTATGTTTTTTAAAGCTTCAATAAAAGTATCTGAATCGTTTGGTGGCTCAGCAACGATGAATTTACTTATACCGTTTTGAGTTGCTATTTCTTTTAAAAATATACCAAGTTCGTAGAGTGTTTCAACATTATCAGAAACAAAACTTATCGGAACCACAAGAAGATTTTTCACTCCCTCTCTGGCTAATTTCTTGACTAAGTCGGTTGTCGTCGGTTCAAGCCACCTTACAGGTCCGACCCTACTTTGAAAACAAATTTCAGCACGGGCATTTTTGTAAAATTCACTTTTTGGTGAGTTATTTTTTAGATATTTAAGCACCGCATCAACGGACTTTTTCACTTCAATTGGATAAGGATCGCCTTTTTTAACGAGTTTTAAAGGCAAACTGTGGGCGCTGAAAACGATTGCAAAATTTTTCATCTCATCTTCGTTAAAATTAATCATCGCTTCTTCAATTCTTTCTGCAACTGATTTTATATAAAGCTCATCCTCGGGATAACTTTTGATTTCAATTATTTTTCTGTCGGTGATGTTTAGCTTTTTCAGAGTGCGATAGAATTCATTGAAGCTTGAGCCAGTTGTTGTCGTTGAATACTGGGGATAAAGCGGAAGCAAAATGAATGTTTTAACATCATCTTTCAAAGCTCTTTCAACTGCCTCATCAATCATTGGGTGAAAATATCTCATTCCGATGTAAACTTTACAATCAAGATGATCTGAAAGTTTTTTCTCAAGACCCTTCGCTTGGACAAGCGTGTAACTTAAAATTGGGGAGCGACCACCGATTTTAAGGTAATATTTCTTGCTTCTTTTGGCTCTTATTTTTGAGATAAGATACGCTAATGGTTTTTGTGTAATTGAGGAAAGCGGAAACTTAAAGATGTCAGGATCGGAGAAAAGATTGTAAAGAAATTTTTGAACATTTTTAATTGAATCAGGTCCGCCGAGGTTTAGTAGTATAATTCCATATTCTGGCATTTTTGAGTCCTTTTTACTTAGCGAACTTGTATATCTCGCCATCCTTCATGACGAATTTGACATCACGAAGGACTTTTATATCGTTTAGCGGATCGCCTTTAACTGCGATTATGTCCGCCAGTTTCCCCGGTTCAATGCTTCCAATTTTGTCCTGCCAACCGAGAAGTTCTGCTGATATTATAGTGGCGGATTTTATTGCGTCAAGTGGTTTCATTCCATACTTGACCATCAGTTCAAATTCCTCAGCGTTAGTTCCATGTGATTCTGTTAAGTCGCTACCGAAGGCAATTTTAACCCCAACTTTAAGTGCCCTTTTAAATGTCTCAGAGTGAAGTTTAACCGTGTTTTCAATCATTTTTCTCGTCTCCGGAGAAAGACCTTCTCTCTTTGACCAGCGATAATAAGCCACAAGCGTTGGGCAGTAATAGACGCCTTTTTCTTTCATTAATTTGAGGGTCGCTTCGTCAAGATACAAGCCATGTTCAATGGATGCAACGCCAGCATTTATCGCCCTTTGCGCAGCAATTGATGAGTAGCAGTGAGCAGCGACCTTGACATTCATCTTTTGCGCCTCCTCAACTATCGCTTTCAATTCGTCATCGGAAAATGTAAGATACCATGTAAGTGAATCTGCAACTTCATTCCTTCTCCTTCTTGAATCGGCATAAATTTTTATCCAATCAGCTCCATATTTTATCTGTTCTCTTACTGCTTTTCTCACCTCGTCAACTCCATCTACAAGTTGAGCACCAGTTGGAACTTGTATTTCCCAGGAATATCCCATTAAAGCATATCCACCCGTTGTGGACAAAGCTCTTGTGGAGACCTGCATCCTTGGTCCCGGGATTATGCCTTGATTTATCGCTGTTTTTAAATCAACATCAGCATAACCTGCGCCCTCTGTTTCAAGGTCTCTTATCGTTGTAAAGCCCGCCTCAAGCGTTTGCTTTGCATGAACGACCGCCCTTATCGTCCTGTATGGTATTGATTCCTTCAAAAGTTGATCGTCGTAACTCCCCTCGTGTAAAAATAAATGAACATGGGAGTCAATTAACCCCGGTAACACAGTCATATCGGATAAATCAATTATTTCAGCCCCTGGCGGGATTTCAAATGTCCCGACTTTTTCAATTTTATTTCCCTTGATCAAAATTAACACATTCTTTTTCACCTGCTCATTTTTGACATCAATTAACGAACCGCATTTGATGACTTTGATCTTCTCCTGGGAGATGCCAAGGGAAGTTGCAAGGATTAGCAAGGAAAGCAAAATTCTTTTCATGGCGACTTGGTTTCTTGGTTTTAAATTTCAAAGATAAATATAATTCAGCGTTAAGATAAATTCAACCGCAAACTATATAGTTTTGCAATGGTGTTTTTCAGGGTTCGGCTCTTGAATTTTTTAATTTGATTTTTTACTTTTTGAATGTAGCGAGATAAAATTGCTTTCAAAAGAGCGAAGGTGCTTTTGCGAGGAATTTGACAGCGCATTTCTTTTTGGATGGGGAAGGGCAAAATAAAAACAATTTGAAAATCCATTTATGAGGATTGAAGTAAATCTTTATTCCCTAAGGAACGGTTGCCTCAGTTTGAATTACAATTATTATCTTTCCAGTTTGATATACAGGATAGTTAGGGCTCATTCAAGAAAATTTGCGATGAAACTGCACAAAGATGGTTTCAAAAGCGATGGGAAGATTTTTAAGGCATTTACCTTCTCAAAAATTTTCTACTTTGACGGTGCTTATGTTGAAGGTGGTAATCTAATCCTTCCACAAAATTGCGAGGTTTCCTTTCTCGTATCATCACCTTATGAAGAATTTGTTAAGAGTTTTGCCCTTGGCTTGACGAAAACATCAAAAATTTGGATTGGAAAGAAATCCAATTTGTTTGAATTAAAATCAGTTGAG
>JAPYWO010000249.1 GCA_028276305.1 Candidatus Thermokryptus sp. | reverse complement strand
GTGACTGGAATTGTAGCCGAAGATACAAAAATTAACATTGTAAGAATTTCAACGAATGCCCCAACTGAAGAAATAAAACCATTGCCTTTGAACAGAAAAACCCCAAAAATAGGCGAGTCAGTTGTAGTAATCGGCACCCCAACAGTTTCTGGGCAAATATTTGCAATTGTATCCAATGTCATTTCAACGCTAAGGTTTGGGAATGTCTTTCAAATAACCGCACCGATTTTCAAAAGTTCAAGCGGATACCCAGTCGTTAATAAGAAAGGGGAAGTGATAGGTATAACAGCTTTTCAATTAGTTGTTAGAGAAAATCTTGACATAGTTTTCCCAAGCGAAAGGATAGATAAACTTAATCTAAAAGAACCCAAATCCATTGCTAAGTGGAAAAATGAACAAACCAAAGATTGGCTCAATTCCGCAGATGGGCTATACTACACTGGCTTTCTTTACTTCCTGTTAAACGAATATGAAAAAGCGCTTCGTTATCTTGAGAAAGTCGCAAGAGAAAAACCAGATTACGCAGACCTATATTTTTACATAGGATATTGCAAAGATGAACTTGGAAGATATTCACAGGCAATTGAAGCCTACAAACAAGCAATACTTCTCAAACCCGATTTCTTTGAAGCATATTCAAATCTCGGCGCAATTTATGCTGATATCGGACGATATACAGAAGCGATAGAAGTTTTAAATCTCGCACTTCAATTAAATCCCCGTGACGCAGAAGTATATTACAACCTTGGCTTGGTCTACGGTTCGCTTGGAAGATATGAAGACGAAATTAAAGCATATGAGAAAGCGATAACCTATGAACCCGACCATTTAGAGGCACTTTTAAGTTTATGTGAAGCTTATTTAAAACTCGGGCGATATAAAGATGCTGTTAAAATCTATAAAATGGGTATACGCTTTTTCCCCGACCTTTTTGAGTTTTACTTAGGGCTTGGCATTGTTTATGTCCAACTTGGCAAATATAAAGACGCAATTGAACCTGTAAAGAGGGCAATTGAATTGAACCCGGAATTTGCTGGAGCATACTTCACCCTCGGCATGGCTTACGCCAACCTTAAAAGATATACCGAAGCAGTAGAAGCTTTTAAACAAGCCCTGAAAATTGACCCCGACTTTGCAGATGCATATTTACAACTTGGTGTGGTTTATACCACACTTGAACGATATAAGGAATCAATTGACGCTTTTAAAAAAGCAATCCGTTTAAACCCTCAACTCGCCGATGCATATTACGGTTTGGGTTTGGTTTACCTACTTCTTGGAGATAAGGACTACGCACTGGAGCAATATAAAATACTTAAAAATTTAAATACCGACTTGGCAAATACCTTGCTTGATTTTATAAATGAAACTTGAAATATCAACCCCAAGCACTTAATTAAACCCAACTCCCTTTGCCAATCTCCCTCTTTTTTCTTAACTTAAAAAAACGAACCACAAAATTTGATGATTTTTTTATTTCAAGGCGAAATTTTTAACTTAAATTGACTTGATAAAATTTTATGGAGATTGTGAAATCAAAAAATGGCGTCCCTATAAGATTAACAGATGAAAGATGGTTACATATTGTTGAAAACCATGACGAATTAGCTGGACATTACGAGGATGTTTTGATTTGTGTTGAGGATCCTGACTTTATAATAAAAGGTTATAGAGATGCGCTTATCGCATTGAAGAAAATGGGTAAGAAAAAATTTTTAGCGGTTGTTTATAAGGAATTATCCAAATTTGATGGATTTATAATTACAGCTTTTTTTACAACCAAGATAAAATTAGAAAAGGAGGAAATAATATGGCGAAAACAAAATTAAAAAAGGAATTCCTTGATCAAATCTTCAAGGCGATCCCCTCTATTTTAAGTTCTCCATACAAAAAGATGTTCATTGATTACGACGAGTCAGCGGATGTTTTGTATATAAGTTTTAAAAGACCCCAAAGGGCAACAGATACCGAGATGACAGACGATGGCATATTGATAAGATATAAAGATGACGAAATCGTTGGAATTACAATTTTAGAAGCATCTAAAAGGATCAGGTAAAAAACAAAATACCTTACAATTATATGCCGAAGGTAAATCCATTTATAAAAATTCAAGATGAACTACAAAAGGCGATAAATCTTCAAAAATAACCTCCCCTCAATCCAGGCGGAAAATTCACAAACCCTTCTTGAAAATATCAAAAACTGGCTTTATCAAATGGAAGGGATAAAATACCCATGCCTTGGCTGTGATTATTGCTTCCCAGCAGTTGCAATGGATATATTCAATCAATCATTTCAGGAGACACTTTCATTAAGTTGCAATTTTGAAGTAATGGAGAACACTTGGCCACCCGTCCCCGGTGAGTATTTTGCATTCTGCGATGGTTCTGGTTGTCCAGTTGCCGTCTCAACGCTTTCAAGCGTTGAACTTGCTGAAGTTCTTGCGAACATAAAACCAAAGGGACTTTGCATAGTTGGGAAAACTGAAACCGAAAACATAGGGATTGACAAGGTTATAAAAAACATCATTACAAATCCAACTATTAAATTTCTCATCGTAGCTGGCAAGGACTCACAGGGACATCAAAGCGGTAAGACAATTTTAGCGTTATATGAAAACGGGGTTGATGAAAAAATGAAAGTCATCGGTTCTCCCGGTAGACGCCCAATACTAAAAAATGTCACGATTTCAGAGGTTGAAAGATTTCGCAAACAGGTTAAAGTTATAGATATGATCGGCTGTGAAGATGTTGATAAGATAGTGGATAAAATTGACGAACTTTCAAATGAAGTGATCTCATCTTGCAGGTGTAAAGAAACGCAAGAGCCAACCCCTGGTGTTTTAATCTCATCCGTTCCGAAGATAATAGCAACGGAGCCGAAGGGGTTTAAAATGGACAGGGCTGGATATTTCGTTATAATCCCATCCCATCAAAGGAAAACTATCATCGTTGAGCATTATTCTTATGATGATAAACTACTCCATGTCATTGAAGGTAAAGACGCTTCTTCCATTTATTCAACGATTATTGAAAATGGCTTGGTTACAGAGTTGAGCCATTGCGCATACTACTTTAAATACATCCAGGACAAAGCCCCGTAATCTCACACCCAAGCAAGCCCCATGCTCCCGACGAGTTCTTACTTGACTTTTTATTTTAACTTTATTATATTACCTTCAGCAGTGCAAAAGTGCAGGTAGGGGAGAAAAGCAGTAAAAATCAATTTCTTAACTTTGAATATGTATCAATTCATAGAGTTTTGCTCCTCTACCTGCACTTATTTTTTGTGCAGGTTGCACTGCGTCAGCCCCGCAGCTTCCCAAGTTTCTCCCAACCCTCGGGGAAGTTGCGGGAAAAGTTTCCCTTCCCAAAACTATTTCCCAAAAACAAAAAACGGAGCCCAAAAATGAACGCTTTAAAACTCCTCTCACTCTTTGCCTTCGCTTTCTTTATTTTCTCTTGCTCCAACCCAACCACAAGCGATTTTAACGCCAAAACCA
>JAPYWO010000248.1 GCA_028276305.1 Candidatus Thermokryptus sp. | reverse complement strand
TTGCTTTACATTTTAACTTACGCTGACCTTTCAGCTGTTAACCCGAGCGTTTGGACTACTTGGAAGGCACAATTAATTGACGAGCTTTATCAGTTGGCGAGGTTGGTAATTGAAAGAAAACTTGACATTGAAGGAATCCGTGATTTTATTGATGAGATGGCAAGTCATAGAATTCAGAGCGTCATTGAATCGTTGTCGGGGAAGATAGCGAGGGAAATTGTTGAGAATCATTTTGAAAATTTGATTGAGGGTGATTCTTATTCAAGCGTTTTCACGAGCGAAGAGATAGAAAATCACATAAGGAAGATTTCCGAAGCGGTGGAGAAAAGTGTGGATGCGATTTTTGAGATCAAAGATGGATACACCGAGATAACCGTTATAACCAGGGATGCTCCTTTTGTCTTGGCGAGCATTTGTGGTGTTTTATCCGTGAATGATGCAAATATATTTGATGCGAAAATCTTCACGCGTAGGGATGGTATAGTCATTGACAAGTTCAGGGTGTTTGACTATGTTTCGGGAGCGGAGCTTTCAAAGGAACAGATGAGGAAAATTGAAAATGATTTGAACGATCTTTTCAAAGGAAAGATAAATCTTGATGAACTTTTTGTAAGACACAGAAGAAGGTGGAAACGCAAAATTGAAAGGACGAGGAAGGATGTTAAAATTGCTGTTGAGTTTGAGGATTCAAAGTATTTCACAATAATTGATGTTTTCGCCCCTGACTCGCTCGGTTTCCTTTACATGGTTTCAAGGAAGATGTCGGAACTTGGCTTGAACATATATTTTGCGAAAATTTCCACCCGTGTTGATGGGATAGTTGACTCTTTCTATGTCCTTGATTTGGAAGGGAGAAAAATTGAAGACGAAAAATTCAGGGAGAAGGTAAGAAGTGAGATTTTAAGTGTAATTTATGAACTCAACAATTTAAAATTAACATCGGAGTGAAAATGAAGGAGAAAATAATTGAGATGATAGCACTTGAGCTCACAAAGCCAAGGCAACTTTCGGATCAGATAATAAATCATATACTTTCTCATTACTCATACACGCTTGATCAGATTGACAAATTTTTCAACGAGGAATTTCCAAGGATTGTTGAAGACGACCCGTTGGGGGAAAATTATGAGATTGACCTTTTGTTTGCCTCTGCATTCACGCCGAAGGTTTCCGACAAGGCGATATTTTCAAAAATCCTTGATGAAATTGATTTGACCGCTCAGGATGTTGAGGATATGATTTCTGAACTTGAGAGGAGAAATTTGCAAGCAAATTTTTACATCACAATAAAAAGAAGGGATGAAACTATTGTGAAGAATTTCAGCGTAAGGTTGGGAAATGTTAACCTAAGAAGATATGTCCGGTTGCTGAACCTTGAATATAAACCGTCTAAAGAGCTTTCGCAGATGATAGAGGTTGTTTTCCGAAATGAAAGCGATTTTGTGAAAGCGATTTTGAGGGATAAGTTTTGGAAGGAGGAATGGCGTGAGGAATTTTTGAGGGCTTACCTGTTGTATTCAGCTGGCGGTTCGGAAATCTCAGTTGAGAAGTTCAATTTACTTTTGAAGATTTTCCTTGGCAATCCAACCGCATCAAGTATTTATGAGATTTACGAACTTCTCCAAGATGTGATAAGTTGGTCTCAATCCCAAGTTGATAATTTGAAAATGGGGAGGAAACAATTTTTCAACGAGCTGATAGAACAGGGTTATAGAACGGAGGGCGGAGATAAAAGAAATGTTGATGAGGGTGAGTTAAATCAAAGGGAAGCAGAATTGAGATATTATCTTGAACTGAAGGATGAGATCGGATATATCATTGAAAATATGCGGGAGATTTTGCCGATAAACAATGCAAGACGATTAGCCAAAATTTAAAACTAAATCCCTGCGAGGAATGTTCGTCCCCTCTTATGTTAAGTTGTATGAGTTGGGAGAATTAAAAAGACGAGCTCAAATCCTTGAGAAAATGCTTGAGAGTTGTAATATATGTCCGCATAATTGTGGCGTCAATAGGTTAAAAGGTGAAATAGCCAGATGTTATTCGGGATATAAACCGATCGTCTCTGCTTATGTTCCACATTTCGGTGAGGAACCACTTCTCGTTGGTGTTAATGGAGCCGGAAATATATTTTTTGGGAATTGTAATTTAAGATGCGTTTACTGTCAAAATTATCAAATAAGCCAAAATTGGAAGGTTGAAATAAAAAATGAAGTTACAATTGAACGACTTGCGGAGATAATGCTTGAGCTTCAAGATATGGGCTGTCATAATATCGGGCTTGTTTCACCGACACATTTCGTCCCTCAGATCGTGAAAGCTCTTTGCATAGCTGTTGAGAATGGATTGAGATTACCGCTCGTTTATAACACAAATGCGTATGATTCCGTTGAAGTTTTGAAACTTCTTGATGGCATTATTGACATTTACCTTCCGGACATAAAGTACAGCGATGACGAGAACGCCTGGAGATATTCAAAGATAAAGGACTATGTTAAGTATTCACGACTTGCGATTAAAGAGATGTGGAGACAGGTTGGGTCGGAGCTTGTAATAGAGGATGGTGTTTTGAAGCGAGGTTTAATAATAAGGCATTTAATTTTGCCGAACGATATTGCTGGGAGTGAAGATTCGCTTCGTTGGATAGCAGAAGAGCTCGGAAGGGATGTAACTTTAAGCATAATGGCGCAGTATTACCCGACGAATAAGGCGTTTAACTATCCGCTGATTTCAAGACGGATAATGTTCAGCGAATATATCGCAGTGATTGAACTGCTTGATAAGTTTGGTTTTGAAAATGGCTGGATACAAGAGTTTGAGGAGTCACCGGATTTTTATCGCCCTGATTTTTCCGATCGGGAGGAACCATTTAAAGACAGGTTAAAATTTAGACAGACGACGGGCTGAAACGGTTTGAAGTTTGAGTTTGTTGTATTTTGTGAAAAAGCAGACAAATTTTGTCTTGTTTTAAAAACAAATCGGGAAAAATCTAAATGAAGATAGATCAATTATCTTGGATGATAGGTGGTCCCCAAGGTAGCGGGGTTGACTCGGGGGCAAATATATTTTCAAGAGCCGTGGCTTATGGCGGATTATATGTTTACGGGAAGAGGGAATATCATTCAAACATTAAAGGTGAGCATAGCAACTATGTCGTCAGGGTTGATTCAAAGCCGGTCTTGTCACATCTTGATGAGATAGATTTCCTCGTAACTTTTGACCCGGAGACATTGTTCAGGCATATTCACAAAGTCGTGCCAGGCGGTGTCTTGATTTATGATGTGAATCAGGAAAATATCAGCATTGATAAAATCCCGACGATTGACAAAGCAGCTAATAAGAGAATAAAGGCGTTTCTTTCTGAGCGAGGTGTGGGTTTTAGCGTGGGTGATGTTGTTGATTATGCCAAGCGAAATGGGATATTGACTTATGGCGTTTCTTATTCTAAGCTTTTGGAGGAGCTTGCTGAACGGCTTAATAATCCTCAGATTGCCAGGATGGATGTGATGATAAATGTTATGGCTGTTGCTGTTTCCCTTGCCCTTCTTCA
>JAPYWO010000247.1 GCA_028276305.1 Candidatus Thermokryptus sp. | reverse complement strand
TTTTCCATTTTATAACCGTTTGTTCTCCAAATGTGAAATTTGAAAGTTGCGGGTTTAAGTCGGTTAGTTTTTTGAGTTCCCCATCTTTAAAAATGTAAATGTCAGGCGCACTTGTTTTATCTTCAATTAAAAATGCGATTGTTTTATCTCCATTTGAAATTGATATATCGTTGAAAACCTTTTCACCGCCAAGGAATTCCTTTATGCTACCATCCTTAGTTGAAATTGTGTAAATGTGAGTATAAACACCGCTTGCTGTCCTTGCATAAATTTTTTCCGCCTCAGATTTTGAAAAATCGTAGCTTACAATTCCTGTGTCAAACGATTCAGTTAAATTTTTTATTTGACCTGTTGTTGGGTCAACAATGAAAAGTTCCTCTTGTGAATATGTGAACTTTGGGTCAAGGTCTGCGATAAAAGCGATCAACTTGCCATCAGGTGACCATTTAGGTTGCCTTTCGCCACCGGGTCTTTTCGTCAACTGTCTTGATTTTCCTGTTTCAATTTCAAATATCCAAAGGTCAAACTTTGGTCCATCGTCTATGTCGCCGGTGTAATTTGTGTTGTAAACGACAAGTTTTCCATCTGGAGATACATCAAATTGATCAACACCATAATCCCCGATGAAAACCCTTTTTTCTTTCTTCGTTTCAACATTCACAAGGTAAAATTCCTTGCGATATTTTTCTTTATCAACGACGGTTGCATCAAATTTCAACTTTTTGTCTTTTTCCTTTTTCTCTTTCTCTGGCTTCGGAAGGGTTTCTTGGGTCAAATAAAGGATGTTCTTCCCATCGGGCATCCATTGATAACTTATAACTCCTTCTGGGGCATTTGTAAGCTTAAACGCCTCTCCGCCGTCAACTGGCAAAAGCCATATTTGCGACTTTGTCTCTTTTTGATCGTCAGCGGTTTTCCTATTTGATAAGAAAGCGATGAACTTCCCATCAGGTGAAAATTTTGGCGATGACTCATTTTCCTTTGAAAAAGTCATTTGTCTAACTTTACCATCCGCGGTTGAAACCATATAGATATCCGTCTTAAAAGTGCTCTCTTCAAAATCGGCTTTTGATAATGTGAAAACGACATATCTTCCATCGGGCGAAATATCAATTTGAGATGGGGTTTGAATTGAGAGCAAATCTTTGATCGTAAATTTTTTCTTTTGCTCTTGGGCAAAGATAACAGTGATTGAGAGTGTGAAGACCAGGAGAAGATTTAAAATTTTACGCATTTTTTCCTCCTTCGGTTTGTTTTGTTTTTTCTTCATATTCGGCGATGATTTTGTCTTTTATCTTCATAAGGTATTCAAAAGCTGCATCGTGTTCGTTTGGGATAATACCCTCAAGGATTGCCTCTTCAATTGCTTTCTTCAAGCGACCGACAAGTGGTCCTGGTTTTAGACCGAGTGCTTGCATTATCTCGTTTCCATCAACAGGTGATTTAAAAGCCCTTAATCTGTCTTTTTCCTCAACCTCTTTAATTTTTTTAACTACGATATCATAGTTTCTGGAGTATTCCTCAACGAGCTTTGGATTTCTTGTTGTTATATCTGCTCTGCAAAGTTTTATCAAATCGTCAAGGTCTTCTCCGGCTTGAACGATCAATCTTCTTATCGCAGAATCCGTTACGCTTTCATCAACCAAAGCCATTGGGCGAAGATGTAGTCGGACGAGTTTCTCAACATATTTTGATTTTTCAATCGGCAATTTTAACCTACGGAAGATTTGCCGAACCATCTTCGCACCAAGGACATCGTGTCCATAAAAAGTCCAACCAACGCCTTCCTTGAACGCCTTAGTTTTGGGTTTGGCTATATCGTGAAATAAACCCGCAAGCCGAAGCCAAACATCATCGGTAACCTTAGCAAGGTTATCAACAACTTGACAGGTGTGTTGAAACACATCTTTGTGGTGATAGTCCGTCCTTTGCTCCGTCCCTTCAAGTTCTGCAACCTCAGGTAAAATGATTTTCATTAAACCTGTCTCCTGGAGCAATTTTAATCCAATTGAGGGTCTTTTCGCTTGCATGATCTTCAAAAATTCATCCGTTATCCTCTCCTGTGAAACGATTTCAATTCGTTCTTTCATCTTTTTTATCGCTTCAAAGGTTCGTTCTTCTATCTTGAATTCAAGTTGCGTTGCAAATCTGATAGCTCTTAACATCCTGAGCGGGTCATCGTCAAATGTCCTCTCCGGGTCAAGTGGTGTTTTGATGATTTTATCAACAAGGTCTTGTCTTCCGTTAAATGGGTCAATTATTTTTCCGAAATCATCTTTATTTATTGAGATTGCTATAGCATTTATCGTGAAATCTCGCCTTGCGAGGTCGTCGTCAAGTGTTCCGTCTTCAACGATCGGTTTTCTTGAGTCCCTTCGGTAACTTTCCTTTCTTGCGCCGACGAATTCAATTTTTCTATCCTCAAGCATTATCATTGCGGTTCTAAAATTTTCATAAACAGTCACCTTTTTGCCGAATTTTTTCCCAACTATCTTTGCAAATTTCGTCCCTTCACCGATAACGAGAAAATCAACATCTTTCACCTCTTTTCCCAAAAGAAGGTCCCTGACATAACCCCCGACAACATAAACTTCAAAATTGTTCTCGTCGGCGATCTTTCCGATTGTTTTGACAATTTCATCATTTATTTGAATTTTTTGGGCGAAAATATCCAGCATCTTCGGAACTTAAATTTTGTTTTAAATTGTGTCATCAGGTGACATTTTGCTTCGTACGATTTCCTGTTGTTTTTCTATCTCATCTATAATTTTGAACGCTACTTCAAGGGCACGTCTGCCATCCTCGGCTGAAACAACAGGGGCTTTATCGTACAGAATTGATTCAATAAATGAGACGAGCTCTGCTTCTATTGGGTTGATGTTTTTGACGCTTGGTTGCTCGTAGATGATTTTTTTCGGTTTCGTTCCAAGCTCAATTTTCCCGAGTAAAAAAGTCGGCTTGACTTCTTCTTCATCCCCAACTATACGAAATATCTCCGATATCCCCTGCATAAAGTCAATTGAAATATAAGCGTTGCGCTGAAAGATTCTCATCCTCCTTTCATTTTTCCTTGAAATTCTACTTGCTGTTAAGTTAGCGATGCAACCGTTTTCAAATTCAATCCTCGCATTAGCTATATCTATTGAATCGGATATCACAGCCACACCACTTGCTTTGATCTCTTTTATCTTGCTTTTCACAAGATTTAAGACAATATCAATGTCGTGAATCATCAAGTCAAGAATTACAGCAACATCAGCCCCTCTTCCTTTGAATTGAGCGAGACGATGCACTTCAATAAACACGGGTTGAAGTTCGTAGTTTTCAAGCGAGAGCAAAGCTGGGTTAAATCTTTCAACATGCCCAACTTGAACCTTTAAATTTTTCTCATTTGAAACCTTTATTATCTCTTCCGCTCCTTCAATTTTGTCTGTTATCGGCTTTTCTATAAATGTGTGAATTCCTTTGGACAAGCATTGAATTGCAATTTGATGGTGAGTTGTCGTCGGTGTTGCAATTACAACCGCTTTTACATTGTTGAGCAAATCGTCAAGCGTT
>JAPYWO010000246.1 GCA_028276305.1 Candidatus Thermokryptus sp. | reverse complement strand
ACTTCGCCGAAAACTTCAACCAGATGGTGAAACTCCTTGATGAAAAAGAAAGACGACTTGAACGCCAGAAATCACAGTTTAAACTCATCTCGGAAATTTCACGCATTGGGCTTGAGATAAATTCAACAGAGGACTTCTTCAAAAAAGTGGTTTCCTTGATAAGAGATGAATTTAACTTTTTGAATGTCTCATACTTTACAGCTGAACCGAATGGGAAACTAAGATTACTGGCGATATCTGGCTATCTTGAAAATTACATTGATGAAAGCTTCACCTACGAGCCAGGTTATGGCATTCCTGGAGCATCAGCATTGCTTGCCGATGTCGTCGTGATAAACGATACCTCAAAAAGCCCTCAATTTGTCCCCATACACGATGCGCCAATTCTATCTGAAATGTCAATTCCGATAAAAAAGAAAGGTAAAATAGTCGGCGTAATTGATATAGCATCTGAAAAGACCAACGCTTTCACCTCAGAAGATGTTAAAATTTTTAAAACGATCGGCGAAACTATATCCGTTGTCCTTGAAAAATTTGAATCAATGACGGAAAATATAAGGTTGATATTCAAACTTGAAACGGTGTATAAATTGACCCGCGAGCTTGTGCTTTTAAAAGATGTTGAGAAAATCTTCTCGGACGCTGTTAAACTTATCCATTCTGTATTGGGCAAGAAGGAAATCGTCGTTGAAATCTATGAAATCATCGGCGACAAGCTTGTTTTGAGAAGTATATACGGGAACATAAAAGAACCATTGCCTTACGAATATATCCAGTCCATTGATGAGGGCGTGATTGGAAGAGCGATAAAAGAGAAAAGGGTAATCTATATCCCCGATATTATACTTGAACCTTCGGTGAAGAAATTTTACATGACGACGGTTTCCGAGGTTGCTGTTCCACTCATAGTTGCGGGCGAACCCATAGGCGCTATAAATTGCGAATCACCGCAAGTAAATATCTTTGACGACCTTGATATACTTGTGCTTCAAACAATAGCTGATATGCTTTCAATAGCGATTCAAAATGCGAGGATGTACCACAAAATTTTAGAGTCGGAGAGCAAATACAAAACTATATTTGAGAACTCAAGCGAGGCGATAATAAGAATAAACCATGAAGGGAAATTTATTGAGGTCAATCCGACATTTAAAAAAGTTTTCGGTTTTGATGACATTGAAAGCATCAATTTCTATCAACTTTTTGCCTCTGACGAGATAGCGGATGAATTCAGGAGGGAAATTTCAAAAAGCAACTTTATAGCAAACTTTGACGCGCACATGAAGAACAAGTCGGGCGAGATTTTAAATGTTAAGATTTCAATGCGAAAGTTTGATGACTTCTATTACGACGGTGTGATAGTTGATTTAACGGAATATATGAAGGCACTTGAAAAACTTCACGAAGCGGATAAACTCCGTGGACTTGCTCAGATAGCGGGTGGAATCGCACATGAGTTCAACAATATATTCACGGGGATTCTCGGCTCAGCTCAACTTATAAAAACGAAGATACCGAAAGAGGATAAAATTTATTACTGGGCTGATATAATAGAAAGGTCTGTTTCAAAAGGAGCTGACCTTGTGCGAAAACTTATCGGCTACGCAAGGGGCGGAAAAATCAAGGTTTCAGTCGCAAACCCAAACGAAATGATAATTGATGTCTTGAAAAAAATACCTCCTTTGGAAAATATAAAAATCAAGACCGAACTTGATCCAAGTGTTCCTGAAATTGAATGCGACAGGGAACAGCTCACACAAGTTTTGATTGACATCGCTCAAAATGGTATTGAAGCGATGCCAAACGGCGGGACTTTAACTATAAGAACCGCCTCAGGTTACTATGACAAGGATAAAATCACCGAACCCGGTTTTAACCCGGGTGAATATGTTCATATTAGCATCTCTGACACTGGGATTGGGATGAACGATGATGTTTTAAAACATATCTTTGAACCATTTTTCACAACGAAAAGAGCGCTCGGAAAAAGCGGGCTTGGGCTTTCCATGGCTTATGGTGTCATAAAAAATCACGGCGGTTTTATAACTGTATCAAGCACACTGGGGCAAGGGACTACCTTTAACATATTCCTCCCCGTGTTAAGAAAAGAAAGAAAAATAATCAACGGTCAATTAAAAACCTCTAAATCAAAATTGAAAATCCTCGTGGTTGACGATGAGGAATTCTTAAGGATATTGCTTGCTGATTTACTTGGTGAACTTGGGCACGAAGTTATACAAGCGGGAAATGGCGTTGAAGCGTTAAAAATTTACAAAAATATGAAAGATGAAATTGACCTCGTAATTCTTGACATCATAATGCCATTCATGGATGGTTTTGATGTCTTCAAGGAATTAAAACAAATAAAAAGCGATGTCAAGGTTATATTCACATCGGGTTTCTCCGCCGATGAAAAGATGATGATTAACTTGACCGCAGTGGAGCCAAATGTAAGATACATACAAAAACCATATCACTTAAACGAGATTGAAACAGCTATAAAGAGTTTGTTCGGATCAAGTCAAATATAACGCCGTATCTTAATCCCCTATCGCTTGCGGTTATTTCAGTAAAATTGAACTTCCTCATAAATTCAAATAAAATCAAAATCCCCGCAAAGATGACATCTTCCCTACCACTTGAAACCTGCGGTATCTTTCTTATCTCTTCAACGCTTAAACCTTTGAATGTCTCGTAAATTTTACTTATCGTCTCAAATGTCATCTTGTGACCGTTCACTTTTTCGCCATCGTATTTTTCAAGTTTCAAATCATACGAAGCGATCGTCGTAACAGTTGCAGCAACTCCAACAAGCCTTGAACCTGAGAAGTCAAATTCCTTACCAATTTTTTCGAATTGTTCATTGAGGAAATTTCTAACTTCATTTATTTCTTCATCAAGCGGTGGTGAATGCTTCAAAAATTTTTCCGTCAATCGGACAGTCCCGATGTTAAGCGAAGCGAATTTTTTCACCTCATAACCGACACCTGTAATGATTTCTGTACTGCCCCCACCAATATCAATGACGCTTATTTTAGAGTTCTTAACCCCAAGACCACTTACAGCGCCGAGGTAAGTCAACCTTGCTTCTTCCTCGCCCGAGATGACTTTTATATTTATCCCCGTTTTTCCCTCTATGAACTTCAAGAAGTCAATTTTATTCTTTGCATCCCTCAGGGCGCTCGTTCCGACAGCAACTATTTTCTCAACATTGAAACTTTGAGCTCTCGCCTTAAAATTCAAAAGCGCATCGGCTACTTTATCAAACGCCTCCTTTCGTATTAAACCGCTTGAATCAATCCCTTTGCCCAATCTTGCAATGACCTGCTCATTATGTATCGGAAATATCTCATCCCCATTTACATCGGCGATTAAAAGAAGCAATGTATTTGTTCCAACATCAATTGATGCAATTCGCATACGAAGAGTTTATTTCTTTGATACAATCGCAATCCATTCACCTTCTTTGAAGACATCAATTATTTCAAATTCAAAAGCTCTCAAATTTTCCTCAATGTCACCCTGTTCAAAATCAAGATATCCTGATGTAATGAGAGTGCC
>JAPYWO010000245.1 GCA_028276305.1 Candidatus Thermokryptus sp. | reverse complement strand
GCCGATCTTGTGGTTGTAAATACCTGCGGATTTATAGATTCGGCGAAGCAGGAATCTATAGAGAAAATTTTTGAGATGGTTGAATTAAAAGAAAAGGGCAAAGTTGAAAGCGTCTATGTGATGGGTTGTTTATCGGAAAGATATAAAAACGAGCTTGAAAAAGAGATTCCGGAAGTGGATAAATTTTTCGGAGTTGAAAAATTTGAAGAAATACTCAACACGCTCGGCGTCCCCGATAGATATGAACTACTTGGCGAAAGAGAACTTCTCACACCGAAACATTACGCTTATCTTAAAATTTCCGAAGGATGTGACAACCCCTGTTCATTCTGCGCCATACCACTAATTCGCGGGAAACACATAAGTAGACCAATTGAAGAAATAATAAAAGAAGCGAAAAAACTCGCATGGAAAGGCGTCAAGGAAATCATCATCATAGCTCAAGATACTACTTACTACGGACTTGACATCTACGGAAAAAGAAAACTCCCCGAACTTTTAAACCGTCTCTCAGAGATAGACGGAATTGAGTGGATTCGCTTGATGTACACATTCCCTGCCAAATTCCCGACTGAAGTCCTTGACATAATGGCTCAAAATCCAAAAATTTGCAAATACATTGATATACCAATCCAGCATATATCAGATAAAATTTTAAAGTCAATGAGGCGCGGGATAACAAAAAGAAAAACGATTGAACTCCTTGAGAAAATAAGGGAAACGGTCCCAGAAGTAGCCATAAGGACGAGTTTGATAGTTGGTTATCCGGGCGAAACGGAAAAGGAATTTGAAGAGCTTCTTGACTTCGTTTACACCTTTAAATTTGATCGCCTTGGCGTCTTTACATATTCTCAGGAGGAAGGGACAAAAGCTTTTGAGCTCGGTGACCCCGTTTCGCCAGAAGAAAAGGAAAGAAGAATGGCATTGATAATGAACGCACAGCACGATATAATCGGTGAAAAGAACGAAAAAATGCTCGGAAGGAAATTCAAGGTTTTAATTGATAGAAAGGAAAGAGATTTTTACATAGGGCGAACTCAATGGGATGCCCCGGAGATCGACCTTGAGGTTTTGGTAGAAGGTAACGGGATCAAGATAGGAAACTTTTACGAAGTTGAAATTTACGATATTTTTGAGTATGATTTAATAGGCAAGGTCGCAACAGAAACAAAACCAATTTAGATTTTGTTGAATTTTTTGGAATAAAAATTAATTTGCCGATTTAAAATCGGGTGGAAAAGATGAAAAAGCTAATTTTAATTTTGAGCGTTTTAATATGTGCTGTATCATTTGCGCAGGTTGAGACAAGCTCGCCGAGGAGCTATTCCGAACCGCAGTTTTATTTCAACGCCCTAAACTTCGCCGGTGACCTGAACGAAAATGAAAGCAGGGTTGATATCTATGTACAAGTCCCGTATGAGTTCCTTCAATTTACAAAGGGAGACGATTATTACAGCGCAAAATATGAAGTAACAGTCAGCATATTCACATCCAAGGGAAAACTTGTAACTGAGAGAGGATGGACACACGAGGTAAAGACGAGCAATTTCAACGAGACAATATCAAGAGCTTACTGGGATGTATCAAGTTCTTTTATAAAACTTCCGCTTGGCGATTACAAAATTTCAGTCCAAGTTGTTGACCTTGATACGAAACGCGGTTTTAGGAAAGAGGGATTCGTGACAGTGCGTAACTTCGCTAAGAATCCCATAACGATGAGCGATATCATGATGGTTTCATCCGTAAAAATTGAAAACGAGACGAAAACGATAATCCCAAACATTTCAAAGACGATCACATCTACAAATCAGAACTTTTATCTTTTCTTTGAGGTCTATAATAACACCGACAAAGGCGATTCAATAAACATCACATACAAAATCAACCGCATAAAGAAAAAGAAGAAAACCGAATCCATAAGCGTTTACTCCGGTGAAGCGACTGAATTCGTAAAACCTGGGAAAAATTCAATCATAGTTGAAGTTAAAAATCCGAACCTTGGTTTTGGAGATTACATCATTTTTGTTGAAGCTCGGCTCAAATCAAACTCCGATAACTACTCCATCGCTCAAACGCCTTTCTTAGTTAGATGGCATGAATTCCCCGAGCTGATCTCCGACCTTGACAAAGCAATTGAACAACTTGTTTACATCGCAAAGCCAGAGGAAATCAATTACATAAAGTCAGCCCCAGACGAAGCCGAAAAAGAGAGAAGATTCCTTGAATTTTGGCGCAAAAAGGACCCGACGCCTAACACTTTGAAAAATGAATTAATGGAAGAATACTACGGAAGAGTTAAGTATGCTAATGAACATTTCAGTCACTACATTGAAGGATGGAAAACCGATATGGGAATGGTCTATATAATTTTCGGTCCCCCAAGCAGTGTTGATAGACATCCCTTTGACATTGACAGCAAACCGTATGAGATATGGTATTACTATGAGATAAACAGAAGGTTCATCTTCCTTGACGAGAGCGGATTCGGTGATTACCGTTTGATAACACCTCTTTGGGATGAATGGACAAAAAGCATCTGGCGTTAATCAAAGAAATTCCAAACAACGCCAAATCTTAAGCTTCTATCCTGCATCGGATAAAACGATGCAGTCATATATCTAACATTTGTCACATTTGCAAGGGTCAAGAACAACACCGCGCTTTTGACCCTCCCACTTAAAAATAAGTCCAACACAGCAAATCTTTTTAACTTGATATCGCTTTCTGCGAAAATAAAATCACGATTGATAAATTTATACCCCCAAAATTCCGTTGATGATTTTAACCTCGCTCCAGCTTTCAATTCAAGCGTCCTCGTCAACTTACCCTCAAAGAAAATCTCACCCGTCAGAAAATATCTCGGATAAGGTTTTGTCACCTTGTTGAGCGAAACTGATTGCTTCAAATCAATTCCAAATTTCCAAATCTTAAAAGTTGAATTAAATTGTAGAAATGTCCTGCGCAAATTCGCTATGTAAAATGTTGAATCGTGAAAAATTATCCCATTTGAAATTGACCTGTTTTGAACCTTAAAGCTCAAAATCACACCTTTCGTTTCATATTCAGCGCTGACCTCATATATGCGATGCCTTTCGGCTTCAGAAAGACCAGTCACGCTTTGTTCAATCAAAGTTGGAATTCTATATGAAAGCGAAAATCCACCCATAAACTTGAAGCTTTTAAAATTGTTCCCAAACCCAGCGCCATAGTTTACAAGAAATTGCCCATTAACATCGTCAACCTTAACGAAAAGAGAAGGTTTTAAACTTTGAAAGTTTCCTTCAACTTCAAGCGACGAAGAAAAAAGAAAAATTTTTTTCCTGAACCCTGATGATGGAATAATAAGTCCGTTTCTTTGTACTTCAAGCCCAGCGTTTAAATTAAAAAGCCGAACTCGTTTTGAAAAATTCAACTTCAAACCGTATAGAGATGAATTTCTTTCCCTTGAAACACTCTTGGATGAAAACTCATCAGTTTGAATGGTATGGTAAACAATCAGCGATGTATTGAGAAGCGAATCAATTATGTAATTTAATACGAGTGTTAAGTCATTTCTTTCAAT
>JAPYWO010000244.1 GCA_028276305.1 Candidatus Thermokryptus sp. | reverse complement strand
AGATTTATAAGTAAATACGAAAGGATTGATGAACTTTTAAAAATTGTTGTGCCAGATGCAGAAGAAAGAGTTCCTATCTATGTCGTTGATGTAAGATTTGGCTTGAACTTCAATAAGTTGAAAATCATATTCAACATCAACAACCTGCTCCAATACAACTATGTGGAGATAGTTGGAAATCTTGCGCCGATTAGGAATTTCAATCTATCGGTTGATTATGAACTTTGACTTAAATGTTTTGTAAATTGAAACTGCTGCGAAAAGTTTTACTGCGTCCCAAAATGTAAAAATCAAGAACCCGGATTTCACCGCCTCTTTAAAGTTATGTATCAGGACGAAATTTAAATGTAAAGTCCCGAGCGCGAATATCATCGTCAAACCAACAGCCATTGAAAAAACAATCCAGAGAAGCGAATCCCTGAACCTCAGAAGATAACCGACCACAAAAGCCGATACAGGGAAAGCAAGAAGGTAACCACCTGTTGGTCCGATAAGTTTAGATACGCCAGCTACTGGTCCAGCAAAGACAGGCAAACCGGCTGAACCAAGCACAAGGTATAAAATCTGACTCAAAGCCCCAAGATAGGGTCCAAGAAAAGCACCGCTTAACAAGACAAACAATGTTTGCAGAGTGTATGGAACTGGTTGAGTTGGTATCTCAATTTTAGCCCCAATGAAAGTTAATCCCGCAAATGCAACTACCCAAAGTGTCCTCGTTAAAGAGTTAATCTTTGACTGATCAAGTGAAATCGCTCTTATCTGCCTCATCTCAAAATAATTTTTTGTTTTCAATCAAAATTTTTCAAAACACCCTTAAAAAATTCAACTGACTCTTTAATAGCCATTTCAAGTTGAACGCTCGTGTTAGTGAATGGATGCTTAGTATTGAAAAAGTGATTTGCCTCCGGGATCAAGACAAATTTTGAAAACTTTTGATTCGCATCTCTAAGTCGTTCGGCTTCAATTAAAGGAACGATAACATCAGCCGTTCCGTGTATAATTAAAGTTGGGATTTTCAACTTTGAAAAAGCATCCACTATCTCATATCTTTCCTTATTTTTTGCAAAGTCATCAAAGATGATTTTATCCATTCTAACCTTAATCGGGGAGTCAGGAACTTTGACGAAAATATAGCCATTTTTTTCCATTTCTTCAACTTGATGTTTGCTGTATCTTCTAAAAGTTGATATTGAAGCCCACAGACAAAGAGCACCGACTCTATCGTCTTCAACTGATTTAATAATTGAAATGCCACCACCCCCAGAATGACCCATCAAAAATAAATGACCATCGCTTAAGACCTTGAAACCTTCTCCACTGACATAGTCAATCACGGCGGTTAAGTCCTCAAGTTGTTTTGATATCGTATTTTTGGCAAGTTTTTCAAAGTCGGTTATCTTCTTCGGATTTTCACTTATCCCGTTATGAGAAAAATTAAACCTTACGAAAACAAAACCGTCTTCGGCGAATTTGTCCGCCACATACGGGATAAAACCCCAGTCCTTGAAACCAAGGAAACCGTGCGAATAAATGACCACAGGTGCTGGGAGAAATTCCTTAACAAAATGAACATCCGCGGTTATTTTGTCTCCCGATGAGTTATAAATTGTCAAGCTTTGCACTTCCACTTTCATTTTCTATGCTCACATTTTTCTTGAAATTATGCTCTCAATGAGAAAAGATAAAAGAGATAGAGCAAGGAAAAATTTCCACAATTCAACCCCATACCTTGCCCTTAAAATTTCGTTTGCTATTTTTCTCTCATCCCCAGGCGTTAAAAATCTATATTGCCCAACACCCAACCTTTTCATAAGGTTCTCAATTTCTGCTTCTGTGATTTTCTCATAAACTGATTCCTCCTTCGGTGGGTTAAAAGCGATCTTGATCAATTTACCGCTTACCTTGGTTGGGACATTTTCAGAGACCGAATAAACGCCGGGTATCGTCGCATAAGATAAATTCAATTGCGTATCACTCAACCTAAAAGCAAAATCACTTCCATCGGGACGATTAAGTTTAAGCTCCCGTGGATTTCCACCGAAAAATTTAACTACTTGATATTGCGGTATCTCAACTGTGTCACCAATTGAATATTCTGGCTTCAAATTTATTGGATTTGACAGATACAAAACGGATTGCAAAACGAGAGGGATGAAAATACTTTTATAGGGCAGATTTGAAAATTTATCGTTCGGCTCGGTGGTGTAAATTAGAATTCTCCCATTGCCCTCAGTTTTTTCAGCAAGGAATGGAGTTCCATCGCCAAGCTCTATTATACTCGTCAATCCATAGGTCGTCTTAAACTTAACATATTCAATTATCTCTGGAGAATCAATTTTCCTCGGTTTTTCCACAAAGACGCCTTCAAAAATTGGATTGTTATATTCAACCCGTGAGAAAAACATCTTCTGCTTTACAATTCCATCAATTTCAGGTAAACCGAAAATTGAATTGAAATTTTGATTCATCAATTTAGCATCAAGTTTTGAGCCAAGAAATACAACCAACCCCCCGCCGTTTGAGACGAAACTTTTCAATTTTTCCGCACTTTGACGATCAATATAATTTGGGTTCACAACGAAAACGACATCAAAATTTGAAAAGTTAACCCCGGATTGAAGCGTTGCCTCAGTGATTTTGAAGAACGCGCTCTTAAACATCTCTTTAATCGTTGAAAAAGCAAGCCGAAGAAACTTCAAGTCATCGGAACTTCCAACAAGTAAAATCCTTATTTCATTTGGGATATAAAGAGTGAAATACCTTCTATTGTCAAAATTAAAATTGTCATCTTCAATTTCAACAAATCCGTCAACAAAACCATTCATCTCCTCTGTTAGAATGTTGAAATCAACTGTCTTTGATGATTTCCCCTCCAAATTTACGCTCTTTTGAGCGACTCTTCTTCCATTTAAAAAAACGCTGACAACATAATTTTCAACATTGGAATCACCGTGATTCGTGACATTTGCTTCAAGAGCGAGCGTTCGCCCCGAGAAAATTATCCTATTTTTAATTTCAACTTTATCAACAGAGAGATTTCCTTTGGTGAAATTGCCGACATTGACAAGAAAAACTTTTACATCTGGCGATAACTTGAAATCCTTTTTTATTTCAGAGGTGAATTCACTTTTTTGAAAGTCCGAAATTATATAAATCTCACGGTTCAAATTTTTTGAATTTTCAATTATCCTACCGGCGACTGTGATTGCATCGGTAATTTTCTTGTGAGAATAAACGAAGTTTGTTTCCTCAATCAATTTCTTCAAGTAACTGACATCGTGAATGAAACCATCGGTTGAAACATCCGGTATATCAGAAAGTCGTATTAAAGCAAACTCATCGGATTCATTCAACAAGCTCGCAATTCCATTTGCTATTGACTTTGCTTGATTGATGAACTTGCCGTTTTCATCAACCGAAGCCATGCTCAAGGTGTTATCAAGAATTATAACGACGCTACTTCTTGCCTGTCCCGAAAGTATCGGCTTGAAGAGATAACCCTTAATCACAGGTCTTGCGAAAGCAAGGACAAGGAAAACAATCCCCAACACACGAAGCATCAGGAGGATTAACTGCTTTA
>JAPYWO010000243.1 GCA_028276305.1 Candidatus Thermokryptus sp. | reverse complement strand
CACGAAAAATCCCACCGTAATTTCTCCACGCCCAAACTTGGTGCCTCAATGGAATAGTAGTCCTTGAGTTAAGTTTATTACTGACCCTTATCTCAATCACATTGTCTCCGAAATTCAACATCCTGTCCGGGATTTTTACGACGAACGATGTGTAACCACCGATATGCCTTGACAAAAATTGACCGTTGATGAATATCTCGCACTCATAATTTATCCCGTAAGAGACGAGAAAAAGAGCCATGTTATTCAAGATTGAATCAGATAGGTTAAAATTTTTTCTGAAGGTGACATTTCCCGTGAAGTCGTATGCTGATGGTACTTGTACCTCAATCCATTTGTTCTCAATTTTAGCGAGCCATTTCCCGGAAAGGTCAATTTTAATTCTCGTGTTAGTATCTTGAAACATCCCCGCGTCAAGCCCTGTAAATGTGGGTTCACCGTTGATAAGAAATTTTTTCTCTGAGGGAAACACCATTGATGAATTTGTGCTTAAAAAAATTAACAAAAATAAAATTTGAATCCTTTTCACCTTCTAATTCAACTTTGTTGGTAAATCATGTATTGCTCAATCAACTTCAAAACTTGTCATCTCCTTAAAAGCCCTAAATCTTTTTTGTATATCCTCCCATGAAAGTTTTCTAATCCTATTAATTCCGAAGTCCTCAACACAGAACGAGGCGATCGCGCTCCCATAAATGACAGCTCTTCTCAAATTTTTCTCAGAAACATCACCCGTCCTCGCAAGCCATCCAGCAAATCCACCAGCAAATGTATCACCAGCACCTGTTGGGTCTTGAATTGCCTCAATTGGGTAAGCTGGAGCTGAGAAAATTGCATTGTCAATCATAAGGACAGCGCCGTGTTCTCCTTTCTTTATTATCACGACATCGGGACCAAGTTTTAAAATTTTTCTCCCGGCTTTTATCAAATTCGGCTCTCTGGCAATCTGCCTGGCTTCCGCATCGTTTACAATTAGCACATTCACATGTTTTAATGTCTCAAGAAGCTCATCAAACTTTCGTTCAATCCAAAAATTCATAGTATCTGCTATGACAAGTTTCGGGCTTTGAACTTGATTTAAAACTTTCATCTGAAGGACTGGATCAATGTTCCCGAGGCAGATGTATTTACTTGATTTAAAATGATCAGGTATAACAGGGTCAAAGTCAGCAAAAACATTGAGTTGAGTGTAAATTGTCTCCCTTGTGTTCATATCATAGTGATATTTCCCAGCCCATCTGAAAGTTCTTGCACCCGGGACTATTTTAAGTCCACTCAAGTTTACATTTCTTTGCCTTAGTTCATCAATTACATCTTTTGGAAAATCATCTCCAACTATCCCAACAAGACCTATTGAATCGGTGAAGTAACTTGCCGAGATTGATATATAAAGTGCTGAACCACCCGGCGTTTCCGACACACTTGCAAAAGGGGTTTCAATTGTGTCAAGCGCGATTGAGCCAACGACAAGTAAATCCAATTTTTATAAACCGATTATTTTTTCTTGTCACCAGTTTCAATAAATGGTCTTATCAGTTCAATAGGGATCGGGAAGATTGTGGTTGAATTTCTCTCCGAGGCAACTTCAGAAAGTGTCTGCAAAAACCTTAACTGGATCGCAGTTGGATACTGCCCTATAATTTGTGCAGCTTCCGCGAGACGCTGTGCAGCTTGATACTCTCCTTCAGCATTTATAACTTTTGCTCTCCTTTCCCTTTCAGCTTCAGCTTGCCTTGCCATAGCTCTTTGCATTTCAACAGGCAAATCAACATGCTTTATCTCAACCATTGAGACCTTGATCCCCCAAGGGTCGGTGTGCGCATCAATTATCTGTTGTAAATTTTGATTGATCTTTTCCCTTTCTGAAAGTATTTCATCAAGTTCACTTTGCCCGAGGACGCTCCTCAATGTCGTCTGCGAAAGTTGGGATGTTGCGTAAAGATAATCCTCAACCTCAACGATTGCCTTTTCAGGGTCAACAACTCTAAAATAAACAACAGCGTTAACTTTTATTGAAACATTGTCCCTTGTTATAACATCCTGCGGTGGAACATCTAAAACAACCGTTCTCAAGCTAACCTTCACCATCCTATCAACTATCGGAATCAAAAATATAAGCCCAGGACCCTTAGCCCCGATCAATCTCCCAAGTCGGAAAACAACACCCCTTTCATATTCGCGCAGAACTCTTATAGCGCTTGAAAGTATGATGATCAAAAAAACAATAACTACAGTTAAAAGTGATATTGTCATAACAAATTCCTCCGTTTGATTTTTATTTTTGCTTGTCAACTTTTTCCACCTTCAATGTCAACCCTTCAACGCCTCTGACAACTATTTCTTCGTTCGGGTTAATAGCATCTTGACTGATCGCCTTCCATATTTCTCCGTGTACTCTAACTTGTCCTGTTGCCCATCCGTTTGATGCTGGCTTAAACTTCGTAAGAGCTATTCCCCTTTCCCCAACGAGTGCCTCTTTTCCAGTGGTTGGTTTTCTTCTCTGCGCTTTCAAAGCCATTCCTATTGCGAAAAGAAAGAATAAAACCGTTAAAGCAACTGCCGTTATTATAACGGTCAAGGAAATTTGCATGAGTTCAAATGGAGAGTTTATTAACATTACTGAACCAAGTAATAGAGAAATTGCTCCACCAATTGTCAAAAGCCCATTACTTACAATTTTTATCTCAAGTAAAAGCAAAATTATACCAAGCACTATCAAAGCAAGTCCAGCGTAATTTATCGGTAGCGCCTGCAAAGAGTAAAAAGCAAGTATCAAACAAATAGCTCCTATAACTCCGGGGAAAATCGCTCCTGGATTGTAAAGTTCAAATAAAATCCCATAAATCCCGAGCAATAAAAGTATATAAGCGATATTCGGGTCACTTATCAATGCGAGTAATTTTTCCCGCCAGTTCATCTCAACAAATTTAACTTTAGCATCCTTTGTCCGTAAAATTTTTTCTTCGGAATTAATTTTAACCTTTCTACCATCAATTTTGTCAAGAAGGTCTTTTAAATCCTTAGCTATCAAATCAATGACGCTATCTTTTAAAGCTTCCGTCTCAGTTGAGGATATGCTTTCTCGGACGGCTCTTTCTGCCCACTTCACATTTCTATTTCTTTTCTCGGCAATAGTCCTAACAAAAGCTGCAGCATCGTTGGTTATTTTCTGTTCCATCACCTTTGAAGTATCCCCCATACCGCCAATTCCGACTGGATGAGCTGCGCCGATATTCGTCCCCGGAGCCATAACTGCGATATGAGCCGAAAGCGTTATAAAAACACCCGCAGAGCCAGCCCTTGCCCCGGATGGATAAACGAAAACCACAACAGGAATCTCGGCTGAAAGAATTGACTTTACAATGCTTCTCGTTGATTCAAGCAATCCCCCGGGAGTGTCAAGTTCTATAACAAGGCACTCGGCGCCCTCTTCCGTTGCTTTCTTTATTGAACTTGAAATATACTCAGCTGTAGCTGGATTTATTGTGCCTTCAACTTTTATGACATAAACAAAATTATCGGCAAAATTAGGCACACTCGCAAAAAACAATAGGAAAATTAATTTTCTCATCACAAGGGAATTGATTTATTTGTCTT
>JAPYWO010000242.1 GCA_028276305.1 Candidatus Thermokryptus sp. | reverse complement strand
TCTCCCCGTCCCCAAGAAGGAAAGCATCTATAAAAGCCGACATCGGCTCTGGATTACAAGCAACAGGACCACCAGCTATAACTATTGGGTCGTTATCAGCTCTATCGCTTGAAAAAATCGGTATCCCCCCGAGTTCAAGCATATTTAAAATGTTGCTATAATGAAGCTCATACTGCAATGTAAAGCCGACGATATCAAAATCCCTTAATGGTCTTTTCGTCTCAAGCGAAAAAAGCGGTATCCCCTCTCTTCTCATAAGTTCCTCAGCATCAGTCCAAGGAGCATAAACCCTTTCGGCACACGCCCACTCAATTTTATTGACGATGTTATAAAGAATTTTAAAACCGATATAAGACATCCCTATTTCATAAACATCCGGAAAACAAAGGGCAATCCTAACTTCAGCGTCTTCCTTAACGATGATATTGAACTCGTTACCGATGTATCTACCTGGTTTATCAACAAATGGCAAAACTTTTTCTTCAAACTCCTTCCACATATTGGCAAATCTATCCTCAAAGGGCATTTTTGACAAACTTTTTATTTTGAAAAAACCGAAACAGGCGACCAAATTTTTAAAAATCCTCAAATCTTACCCGCCAACCTGTTTCGGTTTCAGTTTCAAAATTACGAAAAAAAAGCAAGTATTCCAAAGTTTTAATCAAATTTGAAAATCTCCTCAAGCCCGCTTTTCTTCAATTTGTCAATCGCTTCATAATTAGTGAGATCAAAATGGATTGGCGTGATTGAAATATATTTATTTTGTACCGCCGTGTGATCGGAATTTATATCTTCTTCGTAATTCACAAATTCCCCAGTCAACCAGTAATATTCCCTGCCGTTGGGGTCCTTGCGCAAGTCAAACCAGTCATCCCAGAATGCTTTGCCTTGTCTTGTGATCAAAACCCCCTTTATTTGATTTTCTGGGACCGCAGGGACATTTACATTTAAAAGCGTCCCGCTCGGGATTCCATTTTCAAATATAAACTGCGCTAACTTAACCGCGAACTTCGCCGCAAATGAGAAATCGGGATTCGGCTCGTAAGTTGCAAGCGAGATCGCAAACGATGGTATTCCTAAAATAGTCCCCTCCGTTGCAGCAGAGACAGTGCCAGAGTAAATTATATTAATTGAAGTGTTCATCCCGTGATTTATCCCGGAAACCAAAAGGTCAATTTTCTTATCTTTCAAAAGCGCCCTTACAGCAAGTTTAACAGCATCAGCAGGCGTTCCATCAACAGCGTAACCGAAAAATTCACCGTTTTTATAAAACGGATTCGCGCGCAAAGGATATTGAACAGTTATAGCATGTCCAACAGCGCTCATCTGCTTTTCCGGGGCGACGACTGTTACATCGGCGATTTTCTTCAGCTCCTTCACAAGTGCGTAAATTCCCTCAGCATTTATGCCATCATCGTTTGAAACAAGTATGTGCTTCCTCATCTCTTTTGCTTTTTCTCTTCTTTTTTATCAATTTCAACCTTCTTCAACTCTTCAATTCTTTTCAACTCCTCATAAGCTTCTTTTCTATCTGGGTTTAATTCAGCTGCTTTTTTAAGAGCGTTTTCAGCCTCTGAAATTTTTCCAGCGTTCGCATACACAATCCCAAGATAAACATACTGTTCGTAATTGAAAGGATTATAGCTTATCGCCTTATTCAATGATTCTATCGCTTTGTCATAAAGTTTAAGTTCGTTATAAACATAACCGAGGAGAGTTCTTATTATCCAGAAGTCATTTTTACTTGAAAGCGCCGACTCAAGCACAGTCCTTGAATCCGCCCAATTGCCCTGCGCCTTGTAAACATCAAATAAACGCTCATAAGCAAGGACAAAATTTGAATCAAGCGAAATCGCCTTTGTCAGATAAATTATAGCAGGATAAAAATCGTTATCGCTTAAGTATATTTCAGCTATCGTATAATTCGCCAATGGAAATCTCGGCTCAAGGAGAATCGCTCTTCTTATCGCATCAAGCCCACCGGTCTTGTCTCCCTTTGAAAGTTTATCCAAACCATCACGATAAAGAGCAACCGCCTCGGATGCCAAATTTTTCTCCTTGACAAAAATCATGCTTCGCAAAATCTCAAGTCGTTTTATAAGCTCTCTATCCGTCAATGACTTCAAAGCCCTGAAAATATAATTTTTGCTTTCAGCGAAATTCTTTCGCACATAATTATCAACAGCGAGGAAAATCTCGTAATATGGCTCTGGGAGTTGTTTTGAATTGTTCAAAAGGTTTACGAGAAACTTCTCATCAAAAAGCGTTCCCTTTGTCTTCAAATTTGAGATACAAACTCTTTGGAATATCTCATAATCTTTCTCAACACCAAAGACCTTTAGATTTGCAAGAACCGTGTCGGGCAAAACGAACTCAAATTTCGTCGTATCTGGGTTATTCCAAAATGACTCAGATGTGAAAGCATATGCAAGTGCTGAAATCACAAGGCGATACTTGAAATTTTCACCCCTTTCAGTGTTGAGCCAGCCAATACTTTTTACATCAAGGCGATATTTCTCTGCTTTGATCTCATTTTCAATCTTTTCAAAATAACTGTTCGCTCGCGAAAGCATCGCAAACACAGCTGTATCAGCAAGGACATTTACTTTCGGCGTCAAAACATTATTAACATAATTTTGAAACTTAACCTTTAAACTGTCATATTCCTTAAGCTTATCCTCTGGCTCCATTGACGCTGAAACGACCGAATTAAACTTATCAACGAGGTTAATAAGGATGTTATCAAGCGATTTTATACACTTTTCACGGGCGTCTTTATAAAAAGAAAATTTCTTCGCCATCTCATCAGCGACAAGCTCAAACAAAACACTTGCTGAAGCGCTGTAATCGCCACCATTGTAAAGTTTAACCCCTTCTTGATACTTCCCCATCGCATTTGAATAACCCTCCCATAAATTTTCCGGAACGCTCATATCACCCTTGCTGACAACCTTCTCAGAAATCGGATAAACTATCGTAAAAGGTCTTTCAAGTTTAAATTTTTTCTCAAAGCCAATTAAAATCCCCATCTTGCCGTCAGGTGTGGCAAAATCATAAATTTCAGGATAAACGACATTCCCATCCTGCTGTATAAAAATCTTGCCCGTGAACTCTTTCGCAAATTCCTCGTCAAATTTCCAGTCTCCCTCTGGAACGCAGAAAAAATAGTAATATGCCCCCTTTGACACATCAACATCCGTGAAATTTTTCTTCACACCCTCAACCGTAAAACTAATCGTGACATATCTCTCCCCCTTGAGTAATGTTTTCTCCCTTACTTTCAATGTCAAACTTTGCGAAAAAACCCATGTGGTAGATAAAATGAGAAACAACGCTATGATAGTTGATTTTCTCATCTTTGTTTCGCTTTTTGGTTTATTTTTTGATAAGTTACCAAAATATCGCATTAAAATCAATCAGCGATTTGCAATTTAATTCGGCAAAGTTTAAATTTTCTCAAAAAAGGGCAAAGAAATGGTTGAACAAGCGCTCAAAGCCAGAAGGATTCCCGATTATCTTTATCCAAGAAGGGGCTCTGCAGTAATGTTTAAAAATAGATTTCTTGAATCACTGACTAAAACACATCCATTGACCCCGCTTATAGTTTATCTTCCCGT
>JAPYWO010000241.1 GCA_028276305.1 Candidatus Thermokryptus sp. | reverse complement strand
AGGGATCAATTTTAACTATCGTCGGTCTTTGTGCATCTTCTGGAAGCGAACCCCGTATAGCGTCAAGTTTCTCCCGGACCTCAAGCATTGCATAATCTATATCTGTCCCCCAATAAAACTGCAATCGCACAAGCGATAATCCCTCTCGCGAAATTGAAATTACCCTTTTTACACCTTTGACCGTGTTAAGCATTGACTCAATGGGTTCACTTATCTGCCTCTCAACTTCCTCTGGTGAAGCGCCAACATAAACCGTCTGAACGAGTAGCTCCGGAATCTGAACCGATGGAAGGTAATCAACGCTTATATACGATACCGCTATAACCCCGATGATAGCAATTCCTATAAAAAACATAGCAGTAGTAACAGGGCGATTTACTGATACCTCGGTCAAAGACATCCCTAATTCCACGCTTTATTTCAAAACCTTCTATCAATTATAACGCAAATCCCAAGGACTTGTTTCTGCTCCAAAACCGCCTCACTCAAACCTTGCATTTCTTTTCTCTGAAAATTTAAAACTTATAAAAAAATTTCACTTTTTTCTCAACCTATAACGGAAAATTCTCGCCTCTGTCAAACTCGTCCCCTTCAACTCCCCGGGAACTGCTTCAAGAACAATACCATCCCCTGGAAACAACAATACCCCATTATGAGGCGCCCTCAAACCAGCCCCAATCACCCTCCCCGATGTTGAAACCAAATTAAAATAAAACTCATCCTCAAACCCTATACTACCCCCAGTAGTCCTGTAATACTGAACCACAAACAAGGTATCATTTAAAAATCCCGCCATACGCGGATGTGAATAACTCTGCCAAAATTTCACATGCTCTTTTGTTACATCATACGGGGATAAATTCCTCGGAAACTCCCCAGGTGGACAACCAAAATACTCCTTTAAACCCTTGCCCGGAACATACCTCCTTATCAAATTCAAACTTGAATCATAAACAAATATGTTACAAGAAATCGGGTCTGCAAAATATAAATTCCCACCCCCATCAAGCCAAAGACAACCAGAAACAGTCCGCGCAGTAAACAATTTCAAATTTTTATCCTTGGGACTTAAAAAACTTTTCACAACAACACCATCTGGTGAAATTTCCCCGAGTAAGGAATCAGTATACAAACTATAAACCACAAGCCTCCCTGCATGATTGCGAACCGCCCCTATAACAGCAGTCCCAACGCGAATTTCATCGTACTGATTATAATCTGGATACTTGAAAATTAACAATTTAAAGGACGCCAAGTCAATAACTATTATGTTCTTTCCTGCATCAACAGAAAAATTTAAAATTCTATTGAATTCTCCCGGTCCTTTACCACCTCTACCAATGAATCTTAAAAATTTACCTGTGCTATCAAACTTCAAAATTTTTTTCCCATCTTCAGCCACAACAAAATAGTTCCCATCAATAAGACGTATCTCTTCCCTATAAAACATGTTCTTACCCACTTCCCCCTTTGGATATTTAAGCTTTAACTCACCCTCATAAACAAAAATTGAATCAAACTCGCTGACCATGGATTTGACTGGAGATAAAGTTATAACATTAAATTCTTGACCTCCCCTTTTCCATTTACAACCGAAAATAATTAAAATTAAAATCACCGCTATTTTTACTTTAGAAATTAAACTTTTCATAGCGGTACCCGAGATTTAGTTTTTATCCCGTATTAATATAAATTCAATCTATTTCAAAAACCAAATACACCATCAAACTATTTGAGCAAAACCTCCCACTTTGAGACAACAGTATCCTTGACCCCGTAATAATATCTACCATCAAAATAACCACGATTGAACTTCTCCGGGATCTTGAACGAATAAAGATATCTCCCATCAAAAGAAGAGTAAACATCAACAATTGTCGTTTCATCAGCCAAAGTACCCGATTCTATAAATATATTACCCCGCTCCACATTTATACTCTTAACTTGAATGGGGCTTCCTGGCTTTATTCCGCGAATCAGAACTTCACCGATCTTCAACACCTCAATCGGTGGTATTGGCAAGTTGTCTATATTCTTGATCATAAATTTTAATTTTCTATCTCTAAGATCAAAACAATAAATGTATCCTATATAGCTAAAACCACAATATAAAAAACCCTCGCTTACATCTATTTCTCCCTCCATCAATAGAGGGAATTTGCTCTGCTCAGGGATTATTCCTTCACCAAAACTAAACTTAAAATTTCCCGCTTCATCATAAACCTCAAACAGATGCTCAGCTCCATAACTAACTTGAATTACAATTTTCCTATTTCCAAAAGCTAATCTAAATGGGGTACCCTTCGGTCTAAATGTTTTCACAACATTACCAATACTATCAAATACAGTTATAATATCATTCACAGCATCGCAAACCCATACTTTATATTCATCATCCACCAAAAAATCAGTAGGATTAACAAATTCACCAGGTCCTTTTCCTCTTCCCTTCCCTATACTCCTTATAAACCTACCATCATCTGAAAACTTCTTTATTTTCATATCTCCATAATCTAAAACATAAATATTCCCCTTCTTATCAACAATGATTTTCATCGGTTGAAAAAGGAAAGAAGTTAAGTTAAGCAAGTTCTTAGTATATACCTTTACCCAAACTCTTTCTTTAGCTATTTGTTTCCCATATTGAGATGGTTCCCTAAAATTTAGAATGTATAACTTTTTGTCTTTTTTAAATAAAAACAACGATAACATAAAACTAACAGCAACTGCAATAAATAAAACTATTAGCCAAAATTTACCCCTCAAATTAATCATGGCTTTCAAAAGCAATGCTACAAACTACTTCGGCATATAACAAATCAAAGTCACACCTTCTGGACAAATAATATCGTGGCAATGACGGTCACCACCAGAGCATCCTATAGTACTGCAGGTTATTCCTTTGCAGGGTTTCTCTGAAACAGTTTGACTTACTGCACCTAAAAGAATAGCAGTAAAAATAAGGAAAGCAAAGATGATCCTTTTAATTCTCTTCATTTTACTTCCCTCCTTTTGTTTGAGTTAATTAAAACAAAGAATGACAAAATTATCAAAATGAAATTTAAAACTATATGGATCAAATCCGTCCTCCAATTTATAAAGAACACCCCGCACCCACAACCTGAACTTGAACCCGTTATATAACGATATAGGACAAACACAGTGAAATGAAAAAGCATAATCAAACCAAAAAACATGGAAACCATCCTACTACCTCTGAAAATCAACCCAACCCCAATCCATACCTCAGAAACTATCACCAGCAAAGCAAAAAACTCAAATAACTTACTCATACTTACCAACTCTAACCTGAAAAAATCAAAATTCAAAATCTTGCTTAAACCAGCACTTATAAACGCCAAACTTAAAAAATACGAAACAAAATCAACCTCATCCACCCTATATAAAAACTTCTTAAACATAAAATCAACTTAACTTTTTCTCTCACCCAAAATTTAAAACAGAAAAACTTTTCTGTCAAGACCTTGAAGGTGACTTTTTATTGAACAAATAGTTCAATTAATTAACGCCCAATTTTAACCCCTTTTCCTTGACTTTGTCGCTTTTTTTTACATTAAAAATATAAAACAAAACAAGGGTTTAAAAATGACGCTCGGGGAAGCATTAA
>JAPYWO010000240.1 GCA_028276305.1 Candidatus Thermokryptus sp. | reverse complement strand
TGAACTTCGTCAGCCATCTTTCAATTTTCCTGAAAATTAAATCCCTCAAGAAAATAACACCTGTTCCAGCACAAGTCGGGCATGGCTCGCTGAACTTCTCAAAAACGCTCGGTCTAACCCTCTGTCTTGTAATCTGAACGAGTCCAAACTCGGACATCGGCAAGACAGTAACTTTAGCTCTATCCTTCTTGAACTCTTTTAAAAGCTCCTCCAAAAGACGTTTTTTACTTTTCTCATCTTCAAGGTCAATGAAGTCAACGACTATCAAACCGCCAATGTCCCTTAATCTAAGTTGCCTAACTATTTCTTTTGCAGCATCAAGATTTATCCTGAGTGAGACCTGTTCCTGATCTTTCCGAGGTGCATATTTCCCAGTGTTAACATCAATCACCGTCATCGTTTCCGTTTGCTCTATCAGTATATATGAGCCACCGCGCAAATAAACTTTCCTTCCAAGCGAATTTTCAATCTCCCTGTTTATCCCATACTTTTCAAAAATATCCTCCGTTTCATCAAGCTCAATCTTATCAACTATATCTGGAGCAGCCCATCTTGCATAGGCAACGATCTCACGATAGAGCGACTTTGAATCAACGACAACCCTTTCAACATCTTTCGTCAAAAGGTCTCGCATAACACTTGAAGTCACGCCCAGGTCTTTATAAAGTAAAGCTGGGGGCTTTTCAACGGCAAGCATCTTTTCAATTTTCTCCCAAGTCGTTATAAGTTGCTCAAGTTCCCCACGGATTGTTTTCGTATCCTTCCCTTCAGCAGCGGTTCTAACTATAACACCGTATCCATCTGGAAGTAAAGCCCTTATGATATTCCTCAATCGTCTCCTTTCCTTTGGATTTGATATTTTACGCGATATTCCGATTTTATTCTCCATAAATGGCATTAAAACAAGAAATCTCCCCGGCAGAGTTATCCTTGTCGTAACACGAGCGCCCTTTCTGCCAAGCGGTTCTTTTATGACTTGAACGAGGATTGGCTGTCCCTTCTTTAAAAGATGCGATTTCCTGGGTGCGTAAGCTTCGGTTATCCTCTGGGCAGTTGCGGATGTCTCTATCGGCTGTAATCTGGCTTCAACTGGTTCGCTCTTTGCTTCAACCTCGGACATTTCATCTACGCTCGTATCGTCCCCAAGCAAATCCGAAAACTCATCAATTGATGCCTTATCAATATCAGCGAAATGCAAAAAAGCATCCTGCTTATGCCCAATGTTAATAAAAGCAGCTTTTATCCCGGGCAAAACCCTTGCAACTTTACCAAGGTAAATATCCCCAACCATCCTTTCTTGTTCCGGGTTCTCAAAGAACAACTCAGCAAGTTGCCCATCTTCAAGTACCGCTATACGTGTTTCCTTCTTCTTGGTGCTGATGTAAATCTCCTTCCTCATAAGAAACCCTTAATTTGTTTGTCGCATCATATTCAATTGGATCAATTAAGAAACCATCAACCGAAATAAATTGACCAGTTCTTACAACTTTAATTTTCTTGACTTGAATTTCATCTAAACCCAAAATTTCCCCAATCACTAAACCAACTTTCGGAACCTCCCCCTTACTACCACGCTCCAACCTGACGACAAAACCATCATCCTCAATGAAAATATCCCGAACGAACTCGCGAATGTTAATCAATTTGACATCGCCATTTTTAGAACGCTCAACGAAAATTTCCTGCTTTGAAAGAAATTTAAAAATCAAATCAGAAAGATTTCCCCCATTGAAATAAACCTTGTATTCAAAGACATTTATCTGACTGTCAAGCGATCTCTTGCTTTTTTCAATCCTTCGCACATCAATTATGCTCATACCATCCGGCAAATTTTGAATCAGGCGCATTTTGATCTCAAGTGGCTCAAGTTCCTCCTCAAGTTCAAAATCAAGGTATTCACACTTGCTCTCATATCCAAGCGGAAGAGGAGGTGAAAAAGAAAACTTAGGATGCGGATGAAACCCTTTTGTATAGGCGACATTTATCCCCGACTTCCTGAAAATACGATTGAAAAGGCGAATCAAATCAAGATGTGAAATGTATCTTAAATAACCCTCCTTTGCATATTTCATCCTGTATGAAAAAGTCGTTGCTGGATTCACTGTATTAATTTCTGCTTTGTCAATCCAAATCGCATCTTCACCGAGCGTGATGGATTCACCTTTCAAATCTGAGCTTGAATTTTTATCAACTTGACTTCTTATCAACATCTTTATCGTCTTAAAATCGCAAGCTCCGCAAGCGTGACATATATCCTCGGGTCTACAATCTGGTATCATTGCCTCTTGATACGCCTTTTGCCTATCGCGCCAGAGAAATTTCTTCAAAACTCCCATAAATATGTGATCCCACGGGAAGACCTCATCTTTTCCGAACTCACGGGTGTAATCCTCAATTTTTAACCCATTTTCTTCCATCGCTTTTATCCAGATATCAAAATTCATCTTATCGGTCCAAGCGTCAAACTTTGCCCCATTTTTCCAAGCCGAATATATCACACGCGAAATTCTTCTATCCCCACGCCCAAGGATTGTCTCAAGCGTCGTAACCCTGGGGTCCCGAATGTCAAGTTTTATGTTCCTGCATCTATTCTTTGATTTGAGATAGCGCGTTTTATCAATGAGTTCTTCAATTGAATTTTGCCTCTCCCATTGAAATGGTGTGTGCGCCTTCGGAGAAAATGGTGAAACGGAGACATGAACTTCCATATTATAAACCTTTTTCCTGCGTGCGATTTCAATAACATTGTTCGCTATACGCAAAATCCCATCAAGGTCTTCATATGTCTCGGTTGGTAAACCCATCATAAAATAAAGTTTAACGAGTCGCCATCCATAATCAATGGCTATTTCAACAGCACGATAAAAATCATCTTCGGAGCTTTGTTTATTTATCACCCTGCGCAATCTCTCCGTTCCTGCCTCAGGTGCGAAAGTTAAACCACTCGCTCCACCTTCTCGTGTAAACTTCGCAATTCCAACGGTATATGTCTGCGGTCTAAGCGAAGGAAAACTCGGTGAAACTTTTTTCTCCTTGACAATTTCATAATTCCTGCCCATAAGCTCTGGGAGAAGAGAATAATCCGAAGTGGAAAGCGAAACAAACGACATCTCCTCGTAACCGGTATTTTCAATAACCCGCCTCGTCTCATTTATCAAATCATCAACCGCTCTCTCACGAACAGGTCTATAAATCATCCCAGCGTTACAAAATCTACAACCTTGTGTGCATCCTCGCATGATTTCAAGTTGAAATCTATCGTGTACAACTTCAATTAACGGGACGATGGGTCTGTCGGGATAATGCTCGGGCTTTAACTCAGGTATGACATTTCTCTTCACAGGCAACGGAAGCTCATCAAATAACTTCCTAATCCCTTTATATTTCCCTTCTTCATAAATTGGCTCGTAAAATTTCGGGACATATACACCTTGCAATTTCTTCCCTGCTGTCAGGAGAATTTCATCTCTGCTCGCCCCGTTTTTCTTCATCTCACGGTAAAGTTCAAGAAACTGGGGTAACAAATTCTCCCCGTCCCCAAGAAGGAAAGCATCTATAAAAGCCGACATCGGCTCTGGATTACAAGCAACAGGACCACCAGCTATAACTATTGGGTCGTTATCAGCTCTATCGCTTGAAAAAATCGGTATCCC
>JAPYWO010000239.1 GCA_028276305.1 Candidatus Thermokryptus sp. | reverse complement strand
CAATTCGGTTGGATTTCGGAGGATGTTATGCGGTATGTGGCTGAACTTTTAGGTTTGCCTTATAGTCATGTTTACGGGGTTGTCACATTTTACACGATGTACAACAAAAAACCGGTCGGGAAATATCATCTCCAAGTTTGCACGAATATAAGTTGCATGCTTAACGGCGCTTATGAAAATCTTGAACATATTCAAAGGAAACTTAACATTAAGGTTGGACAGACGACGCCCGATATGAAGTTTACACTTTCGGAAGTTGAGTGTCTTGGTTCGTGTGGGACAGCACCAGTGATTCAGGTCAACGATGATTATTACGAAAACATGACGAAGGAAAAGATTGATAAACTGATTGAACAACTAAGTCGGGATGGGAAGTAATGGAACAAATAAAATTAATTTTGAGGGACATACCCGAACTTCATAAGATTGAAGTATATGAGGCAAACGGTGGATATTTGGCTTTAAAGAAAGCACTTGGTATGAAGCCGGATGAAATTATAGAAGAGGTTAAAAAGTCGGGTTTAAGAGGGAGAGGCGGTGCAGCTTTCCCAACCGGGATGAAGTGGAGTTTTATGCCGAAGGATTCACGCCCGAAGTATCTGATTGTAAATGCAGATGAAGGGGAACCCGGGACTTTTAAGGATAGAGCGATAATTGAGAAAAATCCCCATCAATTGATTGAGGGAGCGCTAATAGCTGCCTATGCCATAGGTGCTCAAACGGTTTATGTTTATATTCGCGGTGAATATGTCAAATGGATGCGAATTCTTCAGACGGCGATTGATGAAGCGTATGAGAGAGGTTACATAGGGAAAAATATACTTGGTTCTGGTTTCAATGTGGACATTTACATTCATCGTGGGGCTGGTGCATATATTTGTGGTGAGGAATCCGCTTTGATGGAGTCAATAGAAGGAAAGAGAGGATATCCAAGGGTTAAGCCACCGTTCCCGGCTCAATATGGTTTGTGGGGTTATCCGACGACGATAAACAATGTTGAAACGCTTGCAAATGTACCTGTTATAATTGAGAAAGGCGGTGAATGGTATTCAAAAATCGGTGCCCCAAAACACCCAGGGACGATACTTTTTGGCGTAAGCGGTCATGTGAATAAACCAGGAATTTATGAACTCCCAACTGGAGTTCTCTTAACGGATTTGATTTATAAATATGCCGGCGGAGTTAGAAACAATAAAAAAATTAAAGCCGTCATCCCCGGCGGTTCATCAACCCCTGCTTTAAGAGGCGATCAAATTGAAGGGGTCACGATGGATTTTGATGGTCTGAGAAATGCTGGTTCAATGATTGGAACTGGTGGTGTTGTGGTTATGGATGAGGATACCGACATGGTTAAAGTTTTGTGGAGGATTGCGAAATTTTATTGGCACGAATCCTGCGGACAATGTACACCTTGTAGGGAAGGGACTGGATGGATGTTTAAGATACTTGATAGAATTGTAAAAGGTGAGGGCAGACCCGAGGACCTTGATCTTCTTGTTAGCGTTGCAAATAACATTGAAGGTAATACGATTTGTGCCCTTGGGGATGCTGCAGCTTGGCCGATAAAATTTGGCGTTCAGAGATTTAGAGAGGACTTTGAAAAATATATAAAATTCAAGTCAACCGTCTTGGTTGAAAAGTGAATTGGTGAAGGTGTTAAAAATTTTGAGTTTCTTCCAACTGTTTTTTGTTTCCTGTGGACTTTTTAAAGTTCGCGAGCCAGAACTTCCAACGGAGGTTTCAGAAGGTTCAAAATGGAAGCAACCTGTAACCGCTGATATAGTTCTTGAAAATTTGCGAAACGCTATTTTTGATAGAAATACCGAAAACTACATCCGTTGTTTCGTTGATTCTAACTTTTCAAATAGAAGGTTTGTATTTGTCCCGACGCAAGAAGCTCAAGTTCAATATCCCGAAATTTTCAGGGGTTGGGATTTGACAAGCGAGCGGAATTATTTCAATAATATCAAGGCAAATGTACCAGCTGGTGGGTTCTCTGAATTAATTTTGTCGGGTGGTTTCCAAAGTTTGGGTGTTGACTCGGCAATTTATTACGCTAAATATCTTGTAAGTTTTCAACACAGCGTCAAGGACATACCCCAGAGCGCAAAAGGTGAACTTCAGTTTTATCTTGCGCCAGATAGAAACGGCAACTGGTCAATTTATCGGTGGATTGATGTTAAAACTCAAAGTGAATTTAGTTGGAGCGATTTAAAAGCAAAGTTCAGCTATTGAAAATGCGCTTTCTCATCCTTTTGCCATCGTTGTTTTTGGTCGCTTGTGTTAATCCCTTTGCTCCGGGTCTTGACAAAAGCACGGAGGGTTCTGAATTGCTTGGGGATCAGACAACTATTGAAGGTGTTTTTCAAAACTTTAGATATGCTTATACTTTTAAAGATACCGCTGTTTATAGCAGATTGCTTGATGAAAATTTTGTCTTCGTTTATAGAGATTATGATAAGGGTCAGGATGTTTCGTGGGGTAAAATTGACGAGATGAGAGCAACTTACGGACTTTTTAAGAACGCACAAAATCTTGACTTAATATGGAACAATATCGTGGTTGATGTGGGTGACTCGGTCTATAGAAATGTGGTGCGTGGTTTCAATCTCACTATCGCTTTCAATCCCGCTGACATAATTAGAATTGATGGAAGAGCCAATTTCATATTGCAACGAAGTAGCCCGAGTAAACCCTGGTTGATAGTTTTTTGGCGTGATGAGTCAAATTATTGATGGGGATTTAAGGTGAAAGTTAAAGTGGCATTTCAAGGAGAAAGAGGCGCATTTAGTGAACAGGCGGGTATCGCATTCTTTGGTGAAAGGATGGAACCAGTTGCGTTTAACACATTTGAAGATGTTTTTAAAAGTGTTAAGAAAGGTTTTGTTGATTTCGGTGTGATTCCAATTGAAAACTCCCTATACGGGAGCATACATCAAAATTACGACCTCCTCCAAAAGTATAATGTTTTCATAGTCGGTGAAATCAAGTTAAGGATAAGACATTACCTGCTTGCAAATTATGGCGTAAGTTTAAAGGATATTAAAAAGATTTATTCACATCCACAAGCACTTGCGCAGTGTGAAAAATTTTTGAAAAGATTGAGCGATGTTGAAATTATACCGACATATGACACGGCTGGCTCTGCGAAGATGATAAAAGAAAAGAAAATTATGGATGGAGCTGCGATCGCTGGAAAACAAGCGGGAAAATTTTACGGTTTGAAAATTTTAAAAGCCGGGATTGAAAATCACGAGAAAAATTTCACCAGGTTCTTGATTTTGTCAAGGGAAAAAATTATCGCCAGGGAAAATCCGAAGACATCAATTATATTCACCACGAAAAATATACCTGGTGCACTTTATAGAGCGCTTGGCGTATTTGCGCAAAGGGATATAAACCTCTTGAAAATTGAATCAAGACCGATAATAGGGCAACCGTGGCGTTATATGTTTTATCTTGATTTTGAAGGAAGCATTGAGGACAGAGTTTGTTCCGATGCGATAAAGGAGTTGAAAAGATTGACGGATTACTATAAATTTCTCGGCACATATGAAAAGGGGAGGGAAGTCGGATGAGATTTAGGTATATATTTGGTGAGGCGATTTCGGGTTTTAGAAAATCAAAGTTGTCTTCCTTTGCGTCTATTTTCGTAATTTTTGT